>DAIDTZ010000413.1 GCA_027456925.1 Nitrospirota bacterium | reverse complement strand
CTCCTGGGCCACCTGGCTCACCATCTGCTCGGTCAGGTCCAGCAAATACCGGTAGTCGGCGTAGGCGGTATAAAATTCGAGCATGGTGAATTCGGGGTTGTGGCGCGTGGAAATACCCTCATTGCGGAAATTCCGGTTGATCTCGTAAACCCGTTCGAACCCGCCAACGAGGAGACGTTTAAGGTAAAGTTCAGGCGCGATGCGGAGATAGAGGTCCATGTCCAGAGCATTGTGATGGGTCTTGAACGGCTTGGCCGTAGCTCCGCCGGGGATGGACTGCATCATGGGGGTTTCCACCTCGAGATAACCCCGCGCGTTCAGAAAGCTCCGGATCGCCTGCACGATCTTCGTGCGCAGTATAAAGACATTCTTCACCTCGGGGTTCACGATGAGGTCCACATACCGCTGGCGGTACCGCAGTTCCACGTCGGTGAGACCATGCCACTTCTCGGGCAGGGGCCGGAGTGATTTCGAGAGAAGGGTGAATTCCTCCATCTCAACAGTCAGTTCATTCGTTTTGGTGCGGAAGAGAAACCCCTTCACTCCGATAAAATCGCCGATGTCGATCTTTTTAAAAAGCGCGTACCGGTCGTCGCCAAGCGTGTTCTTTTGGAAATAGACCTGAATCCGGCCCGAACCGTCCTGGATATGGCCGAAACCTGCTTTGCCGAAGCTTCGCATGGCAACGATTCTGCCCGCGATAACAACTTCGATGCGCTTTGCCTCCAGCTCTTCTTTCGTCGTATTGCCGTACGTATCGATGAGCGCCTGCGCCGACGTCGATACGTCAAACCTTCCGGCGTACGGCTTCGTTCCCATCGCGCTGATTTCAGCAAGCTTTTTAAAACGCTGCTGGATCAGTTCGTTGTAATCTTCCATGCAATCCCCTTTGTCTGAACAATAATGCTGCAATCCGCCAATTTTATTCAAATATTTTTTATCATTTGAAGCGGATTATACTGATTATGCACTGATGCTGTCAAGGATAAACCGGACTCGCTTATCGTCCGGTCAAAACCGGTAGCGATACTCGACACCGGCCATAATATCCGGTGCGCCGGCAGTATCGGGGTCCTCAGTTAGAGCAATGCCGAGCGAGTTCGCGTCATCGATCTTATACCTGCTCCCAAAAGTCGCCATCATGGAGGGATCATCCGCACCCCTCACCCCCGTTTTCGGATAGGGAGAGGACTGGATGATCATCTGAACGTTAAACAGCACCCTCGTGGAGTACATCCATTCAAGTCCGGCGCCGCCATAATAATAGTTCTTGAGTTCCACATCTTGAAGAGCACTCAACCTGTTCAGGAGGCCGAGACCGGCATTGATATACAGCATGACATCGTTTCGTAATGGTTTATCCAGAAGCATGGCAATGCCGCCGTTCATATTCCCGCTCCCGAATCCGTATCGTGAGTCACCTGTTGGAACATTCAAAAAACCCTGGACACTGGCAATCGTACCGTCCTTTTGATAAAGGACCTTCTTGATTTCAAGCATAACGTCGCCAACACCCGCCCTATTAGGCACCGCGCGAACAACAGCTCTCCCGTTTTGCGTAACGTCGAATAGAAACACATTCGACGGACGCTTGTTTCTCCCATAGGCACCGGGCATTCCTATATCACGGTGGTATTCCTCCAGATAATTATCCATGAAACCGCTTCCGTACCTGATCAGCGGCAGGTCGAAGCCGAATTCCAGGGAATCTCCGATAAGACGTTTGAGCTGGATATCAAAACAGGCGGTCTCCAGATCGATGCCGAAATGCCAATTCTGGTTCCCGTCGACCAAGTAAGTGCTCGAATAGGAGAAATTCAGATCAAAAGAGTTTTCCGGTTTTGCAGATGCAAGAGACGGGCTGTCGAGCAGAGCATACAGGGGATGTCCATTCTTGATGGTGAGGGGCCCTTCAAAGCTCGCGGCGTACGAGGTCGTCGCTACGAAAACCAGGAGCAACAGGCAAGAGAGCCTTTGAGTTTGATACAGCATCCGTCGTCGGCAATATTTCATGTCACGTAAAGATCTTGAAGACAACGGCATTTATAAGATTCGCGAAGCAAGCGCTCCACGCGCACAGGCTGTTTGTTTATGCCTATCATTTGCCAGTCAACAATCTGAGTACTTCAAGGTACTTTTCGCTCGTTTTCCTGACCACATCATCGGGAAGCGCGGGCGCCGGCGGTTTCTGGTCCCAGGTCAGTGAAAGAAGATAATCCCTGACAAACTGCTTGTCATAGCTCTTTTGCACAACCCCTGCTTGATAGCTGCTTTTGGGCCAGAAGCGGGAGGAGTCGGGGGTGAGCACTTCGTCGATCAGGATGACCTCATTGTTGTATATCCCGAATTCGAGTTTCGTATCAGCGATAATAATGCCCTTGGATTCAGCAATATCACAAGCCCGGTTATACACCGCGAGAGCGTACGACTTGATCTTTTCGGCAACATCTTTTCCTACCAGTTTTACCACTGTGCCGAAATCGATATTTACATCGTGCTCGCCCGCTTCGGCCTTAGTGGACGGAGTAAAAACAGGCGTGGGAAGCCGCGATGCCTCAGTCAGCCCCGGCGGGAGCTTAATGCCGCTCACCGACCCGGTTGCCTTGTATTCCTTGAGCCCGGAACCCGTGAGATAGCCGCGGACGATACACTCCACCGGAAGCGGCTGCGACTTCCTCACCAGCATGCTTCTGTCCGCGAGGATTGCCGCATGGGGCCGGCACTCCGGAGGGAAGTCTTTGACGTCCGCGGACAGGAGATGGTTCTTCACAATCGTTTCCATCTGGGAAAACCAGTACTTGGAAATCTGCGTCAGGACCCTTCCCTTTTCCGGAACGGCGTTCGGAAGCACGACGTCGAAGGCGGAAATCCTGTCCGTCGCAACAATGAGAAGGGTATCTCCCAGGTCGTAAATATCACGGACTTTTCCCCGTTTGGGCGGCCGCAATCCTGCAAGATCAGTCTTGAGTACCAGTGGTGTCGTCATCTTCACCTCGTTCATGATTTTCCGGCGCATACTTGAGGACGCGGATCCGGGATATCCGGTTTTTGCGGAGCCGGAGCACGGTAAACATCAGATTAGCGAATTTCACCTGGTCGCCTTCCGAGGGCAGCCGTCCGAACAGGCCCAGGACAAAACCGCCGATGGTCTCGAACTCATCCTCCGGAAGCTGAACGCCCAGTTTTTTATTCAGCAATCCGATGTCCGTCCTGCCGTCCACGACGTAGCGATTGGCGGCAACCTCATGGATTTCGCGCAGATCCTTTTCCTGCTCGTCGCGGATGTCTCCGACGATTTCCTCGATAAGGTCTTCCATGGTAACAAGGCCGTCGGTCCCGCCGTACTCATCCCCCACGAGGGCGAGGTGAATGCGCTTTTCGCGCATCTCCTTCAGCAGAACGCTCACATTTTTATTCGGCGGCACGAAATAGGGCTTGCGGAGAACTCCTTCGAGCTGAACCCGCTGGTTTTCCATGTGAAGCGCAAGGATGTACTTAAGATAAACGACGCCGATGATGTTGTCAATGGTCTCGCTGTACACCGGTAAACGGGAAAATCCTTTTTCATTCATCGTGCGGAGAATGACATCGATGTCATTTCCGGTCTCGACGGCTACGATCTCGGTCCGGGGGACCATCACCTCTTTCACCACCGTATCGGTAAACCGGAAAACGCTGTGGATCAAGTCCTCCTCAGAGGATTCAAAGACGCCGCTCTTGCGGCCTTCCCGTATCAGATATTTCACCTCATCTTCCGAAATAAAATTGGGTTCCTGGCCCTGTTCGAGCTTGAATAACCGAAGGACAATATTGCTCGACCTGACCAGAACCCGAAGAACGACAGACAGCGCCCGCGAGAGAAAATCAATGGGAACGGAGGTAAAAAAGGCAATCCGCTCGGAATGACGAATCGCGAGCGACTTGGGGACCAGTTCACCGATAACGATAGTGACGTAGGTGATCAGGCTCACCATGATGACTACCGCAAGCGGTTCGGCGATTTTCTGGATAAAGGCAACAGGCAACGAAAGTAGAGCGGTTTGACATGAACGACGGCGATAATGCCGCCTATCGCCGCCGCGAGGGTCCCTACGAGGGTGATGCCGATCTGGACCGTTCCCAGAAATCGCTCGGGCTCTTCGAGGAGCCTCTGGACTCTCCGCGCCGCCGGGTCCCCGCTCTTGACCAGATGCCGCACACGGCTTTTCCTGAGCGAAATCAGGGATATTTCAGACGCCGAAAAAAAGCCGTTTACGATGATCAACGATGCAATCAGCAGTATGTCGAATAGCCACATAGAGGTAACTAGAACCCGTACTCCTTCCACCGCTCTTCGACTTTTTGTTGGATATGCAGGTCCATTTTTATTTCATCGGGCCACGGCCGCATGAATCCCTCACCCGGTCCCTTGCGCGTCGCATCGATCCCCATTTTCCCGCCGAAACCGATCTGCGGGCATGAGTGATCGAGAATGTCGAGCGGACCGTCGGAAATGATCACGTCGCGCTGCGGGTCCACGTGGTTCATGACCTTCCACGTGACCTCGGAATAATCGTGGATATCGACGTCTTCGTCGCAGACAATCACAAACTTGGAGAGCATCAGCATGCCCGTGCCCCAGATGGTATGGAGCACTTTTTTCCCGTGGCCCGGATATCGTTTTTTGATCTTCACAATGACGTTATTGTGAAATACGCCTTCGACGGGCATATCCATATCGAGGACATCGGGCGCCACCATCTGAAGAAGGGGCAGAAAAATCCGTTCCGTCGCCTTTCCGAGATACGCGTCTTCCTGCGGCGGCCGCCCCACCAGCGTTGCCGGGTAAATAGCATCTTTCCGGTGGGTGATCGCCGTAATGTGGAACACCGGGTACTGATCGGCCTCTGAATAGTACCCCGTGTGATCGCCGAAGGGGCCCTCCACCCTCCGTTCATGGGGATCAACGAACCCTTCGAGCACGAATTCAGCTTCCGCAGGGACCCGGACGTTGACCGTCTTACACTGCACGACTTCAAGCGGCTTATTCCTCAAGAACCCTGCAAAAAGAAATTCCCCGATGACCGGCGGCAGGGGCGCAGTCGAGGCATAAATGATCGAGGGGTCGGCTCCTATGGCAACGGCCACTTCCATCCGCTTGCCAATAGCTTCATAATGCTGGTAGTGACGCGCGCCGTCCTTGTGTTTGTGCCAATGCATGCCCGTCGTCTGGCGGTCGTAGACCTGCATGCGGTACATGCCGGCGTTCGTAATGTTCGTGGCCGGATCGACGGTGCAAACCATGGGAAGGGTGATAAAGCGCCCTCCGTCCGCGGGCCAGCACTTGAGCACCGGTATTTTGGAAAGGTCCACGTGCTCGCCGGCCAGCACGACCTCCTGGCAGGGCGCCTTCTTCACCGTTTTCGGGAAGAAGGAGGAGAGTTCGGCAAGCTTCGGCAGCATCTGGATCTTGTCCATGATCCCCGCCCCCGGGCCGGGGAAAAGGTTCGTGGGATCGACGATTTCCCTGATCCGGTCGCCGACCTCATCAAGGTCAGCAACATCCAGAGCAAGACACATGCGCTTCATGGAACCAAAAGCATTGGTCAAGACGGGAAACGAAGACCCCTTTACGCGTTCGAATAACAACGCCTTATTCGCGGTCCCCTTCTCTTTTGAAACCCGGTCGGTGATCTCGGCGATCTCAAGCTCCGCGTCTACTTCCGCCTTGATTCTGACCAGCTCTCCTTGTTTCTCCAGAAGAGCGATAAACTGTCTTATATTATCGAATGCCATAGGGTTTGAATTGTAGCGAAATTATTGCGGATTTGCAATCAAAAACTCGGGGATTCCCGGTCAGGAAGCATCATAC
>DAIDTZ010000412.1 GCA_027456925.1 Nitrospirota bacterium | reverse complement strand
GTCCGGTTTTGACGGCTCTCGATAGTAACCAGACGGGGGGGCAGGGTTTCTCGGACTAGCTGCATCGCCTCCCGCGGAACGGAAAAACCGGCCCCAACCTCCGGGCAAACAGGGACCCACTCAGCATATTGTCCCAGCGTG
Source organism: Nitrospirota bacterium (assembly GCA_027456925.1). GTDB lineage: Bacteria > Nitrospirota > UBA9217 > UBA9217 > UBA9217 > JAJYKN01. Next base: position 2,001 of record DAIDTZ010000412.1, on the reverse strand, counting down.
GCTGCCAAATGGCGGTCGAATTTATGCCCGCCGTCATAGCGGACAGTCTTTCCGAGGAGACAGGCGCTTATGACGATTTTTATTTTATTTTGCATAGATCAAACAAGAACGCCCTGAGCAATTTTCCCTCAGGGCGCTTACTTATCTCGTCATCCGAACATGCGGAACTTCGATTTTCATCGGTCCCTCTTTGCCAGCCATTCCTTGAGACGGGGGCACTTGTTCTTTGCCCGGTTTCCCTCGCAATCGCCGCAGATGGTCATGTCCTGGCTGCAGGGAGTGAAGCCTTCGGAGTCGAGTGTGGACGCCGATTTTTTGGTCTGCCTGTTTCGCGCTGTCTCGATGTTCGTGACTTTCTGCATGACTCAATCCTCACGCAAGCTAAAGCCTGCGGCTATTCTCCTGTCTCCTGTGGCTAATCCAGCCGGTAGTTCGGCGCTTCCTTGGTGATGACCACATCGTGCACGTGCGATTCGCGAAGACCCGCGACCGTTATCTTGACGAATTGCGACCGCTCTTTCAGCGCCTTCAGGTTCTCGGCTCCGCAATACCCCATGCCCGCGCGCACGCCTCCGATAAGTTGGTGCACGCTTGCCGAGAGGGTCCCCTTGTACGGCACCCTGCCCTCAATGCCCTCAGGCACAAGTTTGGACCGTTCCTCCTCATGCGCCTGGAAATAGCGGTCCTTGCTGCCCCGCTCCATGGCGCCGATGGACCCCATGCCCCGGTAGACCTTGTAGCTCCTGCCCTGGAACAGCACGCTCTCGCCCGGGCTTTCTTCCGTGCCCGCGAACAGTCCGCCGATCATGACGAGTGACGCGCCCGCTGCCAACGCCTTTGTGACGTCGCCGGAGAACTTGATGCCGCCGTCGGCTATGACCGGGATGCCGGCCTTGTCAGCCTCTTTACAGCAATCCATGATTGCCGTGATCTGCGGCACGCCGGCGCCGGACACGACCCGCGTGGTGCAGATGGAGCCGGGCCCGATGCCGACCTTCACGCAATCCGCACCTGCACGGATAAGGTCTTTGGCTGCCTCGGCAGTGGCAATGTTTCCCGCCACCACGTCGAGGTCGGGATACTTTTTCTTCATTCCTTTCACCGCGTCGATAACGCCCTGGGAATGGCCATGGGCCGTGTCAATGACAATGATGTCAACACCCGCCTTGAGAAGTTCAGGCACGCGCTCGCTATAATCTCCCGGACCGACCGCCGCTCCCACGCGCAGGCGACCGAGTTTGTCCTTGCAGGCGTTCGGGTACTTGATCTTCTTCTCGATGTCCTTGATCGTGATGAGACCGCGAAGGCTGTCGTCCTTGTCCACGATAAGGAGCTTCTCGATCTTGTATTTCTGCAGGATCTTCATCGCCTTCTCGAGTGTCGTGCCGATGGGTGCGGTAACAAGATGTTCCTTGGTCATGACCTCCGAGACCTTGAGGTTCAGCCGGGTTTCAAATCGGAGATCGCGGTTGGTCAGGATGCCTACGAGCTTGTGCCCCTTCGTGACCGGAACGCCCGAAATGCGGTATTTTTTCATGACATCCAACGCATCGGAGATCTTGGCCTCCGGTGAAATAGTGATGGGGTCGATGATCATGCCGCTTTCGGACTTTTTGACTTTGTCCACCTCTTCGGCCTGCGCGTCGATCGGGAGCGCCTTGTGGATGAACCCGAGGCCCCCCTCCTGGGCCAGGGCGATGGCGAGCTTTGCCTCGGTCACCGTATCCATGGCCGCGCTCACGAGCGGGATATTGAGCAGTATCCGTTTGGTGAGATGCGTCTGGACGTCCACGTCACGGGGCAAGATGTCTGATTTTGCAGGCAGGAGCAGAACATCATCAAAGGTAAGACCTTCTTTAATCGGACCGACAACCATGTGATTCTCCTTTAAATAAAATCTTTATAACCACGGATAAACACGGTCAGAAAAAAAGGGAAAGGGACCAGAATGCACCCAAAACACCCTCTGGAAACCGGTGCTTTTACGCGGCAGTTTATTTT
>DAIDTZ010000411.1 GCA_027456925.1 Nitrospirota bacterium | reverse complement strand
CGCCTATGCCGGGAGCACGGGCGGCAACAAGGTCTTCACGGACACGCTCATCCCGGAGGTGAAGAACGTTCCGCTGACGCTTACGTCGTCCTATCTCTGGGACGCTCTCGGCCTGCCGCTCACTGCCTTCACCGACAGCCAGCGGAAAGGCACGCTGCGGACCGTGTCGCCGGAGGAATTCCAGCCCTACCAGTACTCCCAGGTCGAGCTCCGGGACAAGGCCGGAAAGCCGGTCCTGGCGGAGGGCAAGCGCGTCGAATTCTTCGGAACCAACCCCGTGGACATGCCGAACTGCTACGTCTGCCATTCCGGCCAGGGCCGGGCGGCAAAGCTGTCGCGGGAAGAAGGGCTGTCGGCTTTCGACAAGGAATATACTTACTGGAAAAAGAACTACCCCGACGTGACGGAATTCATGGCCCGGCTGTCGTCCGCGTCCATCAACATCCTCGAACTGCACGACAAGCGCGCGGGCACCGCGTTCCTGAAGGACTATAATTCCGACGCGTCGTCGAACCGCCTCGGCGCGAACGGTCCGGTCAATTGCGCAGACTGCCACGGAGACAATGTTTCCGGCAACCTGCAGGAACCGCGGCCCGGCGCGACCGGGTACGCCGTTGTCAAGGCGAAACCACTGACCGAAGCGATCCATGCGGCCCACGCGGCGTTGATCCCCATGCCGGACCGGGCCGGCAGGACCCAGAACTGCCAGGCCTGCCATCCGACGCACTGGCAGGAAGGGAAGATGAACGAGCCGGATAGCAACCCTTACGATATCGTAGACAATGAAGGGAACGCGCGGTTTTCCAAAGCCGATGTGCGCACCGCGGGGGGAGGCTGCTATCTCCGCAGAGACGCCCATACGAACCCCGACGTGAAACCGCCCTTCTTCCTGAACCAGATCGGAAAATGGTATTTCAAAGAAGTAAGCATGAAGGACGAAAACGGCAGGACGGTCAAGCAGCTCAGGGGTCTGTATTGCTCCGATTGCCACAACAGCCTGGCCCAGGCGCTCTACCGGAATGACGATCTTTCCGCTGCCTCGTCCCAGGAGGGAACAACGCTCAGGGACAAGCCGATCGCAGAGGTCGTTAAAGCCGTTGCCAACGGCGATGCCGTGAAGTTCAAGAATTATTTCGCCGATCCGATCGTGGGCGCAGAAGGTGATCCGCTCGGCAGTTTCTGGGGCACCCACACCGGCGCAACGATGGTCAAGGCGACGAAGGACAGCGCCGGAAATCTCAAGCTCCTGCCCTGGAACGCAAGCGAGGGCGCTGCCGTGCCTTATGACGGCGCTTCCGGCGGAAAAGATTGGTGGCTTGCCGCATCAGAGCCCCACTGCGCCGACTGCCACCTGGCGCCCTTCGTGGAGAGCGGGGGCGGGGCCTATTTCCCCATCGACCAGCCGAATAAATATTCGCTCTACCGGTATTCAAAGGCGCACGGCGACATCGCCTGTCAGTCCTGCCATGAGTCCATTCACGGCCTCTACCCGGTCCGCTACGAAGGCCCGAAAAAGACCGTGGACCTCACGTCCCACGAGCAGGCGCTCCAGTTCAGCCCGGACAATAAATATGCGGGCCCGGTAACGTGTTCCGCCTGCCACCGGGTGAACGAAAAAGGCGTTCCTGTTCAGCTCCAGAACACGGAATACTACAACGATTACTGGGCGTCGGTGGTCCTGCTGCATTCCATGCGGGAGGGAGATCCGAAGCTGCCGCTCAATAAGCTCATGGAAAAGTTTCCTTACAAGAAGTCTCAAAAGACCGTGATTGAGGGATGGGAGTAAAACAAACCTCCTTTGAAAAGAGGGGCATGGTTCTGTTTTGCCGCGGATGTCTTGCTAAAAGCGGCTACGAAAGCGTTTGTTCCTATTGATGCCGATCACCCGTGCGAGAAATACAACGATGTTGTAAAGCAAGGTCATAAAAAATATTTGTTCAACGGGGGATGGACGGGCGAAGGTTATTCCCTCCCGTCCCCCGTTATTTCCAAGCTCCTTGGAAAGGCAGGTGGTAAGGATTTATGAGATCATTTCGAGACATCAAGCACGATTACCGCTTTATGCCTGAGGACGAACAGCGGCTCGCGAAGTTGCAGCCGCTCATGGAAGAACATGCCGATGAGGTCATGAGCACGCTCAGCCTCTGGATCATGGGGACCAAGGGGGCTGCGCAGTTCTTTACCGAGGAGTCCAGAAAAAAACACGTCTTCGGGTCGCAGCGGGAGTGGTTTCTCGAACTGTTCTCCGGCGTTTACGATAACCGCTACTACGAAAAGCTCATCAGGATCGGCGCCGCCCACGTAAAGCACAAAGTGGATACCCACTATATGAACCGCGCGGTCAATCTCGTGAAGAACGCCTGCATCGGCATCTTGCAGAAGCCGGATGAGGACAAGGAGGAGGCGACCAACAAGATCATATCAGCGGGCAAGATCCTCGATATCAGCCTCGACGTGATTACGAGTTCGTATATCGAAGAAGAGATGCGGGCCTATTCGCCTGTTTACAAGGTCAGGAGCGCGCTGATAACTTTTGCCGAATGGTTCTCCCAAACGACCAATCTTATATTAGTGGTCGCCCTCATCGGTCTTACGATCGGCGTCGTCTGGCTCTTCGTGCAGGACGTCCTGAATCTCCTTTCCGGGGACGTGGTTGGGAGCATTATTTCGGCGCTCGGATCCATGCTGCTGCTCTGGCTCATGATCGAGCTCATGAACACCGAGATCGCCCACCTTAAGGGAGGAAAGTTCCATACCAGCGTGTTCGTGGGCGTTGCCCTCGTTACAATGATCCGCGAAACCATGATCGCCACGCTCAAGCATGAAAAGCCGGAGTCGATCTACTACCTCATCGCCGCCATTTTAGTCATCGGCTTTGTTTACTGGATCGTTACCAAGGCGGAGGAGCGGATTACTTGAACTATTCTTCCGCCGTATGATCCAGGTCATATTCTCCGGTTTCTGTTTTCTGGTATGCTCTTTTTACATTGTGCGAGGACTGAGGACTGAGGATTTATGGAAAACCCGCTTTTGAACACCTGCAATCTATCGGATGACGACCTGCGTGCCGCTCTCAAGGAGATGCAGGCCTACGTGGACGTCACCGAAGAGGACCTGAAAAAGATTTACGAAATGGCCCTTCGTCATGCCCAGGAACGTGTAACCTTTCAGATGCCCGTGCGGGAAGTTATGACGAAAAACGTCGTCACGATTCATCGCCAGGAAGATTTGCACGAGGCGGCGCGGCTTCTTTCCGAGCACAGGATCAGCGGGATGCCCGTTGTTGATGACGGCAATCGTGTGATCGGGGTCATAAGCGAGGCCGATGTCCTGGCCCTGGCCGGCATGAAGAAGGAGCATACCTTCAAGGACGTCCTGCGAAACATCCTGGCCGAGCCTGTGCCTGCCAGGAAGACCGGAAACAAGGTTGGGGATGTCATGAGTTTTCCGCCGATCACGGCAAAGGCGGATGATGATATCGGAGAAGTGGCGAATATTCTCGACGAGCGCAGGATAAAACGGCTGCCGGTCGTGGATGGCGAGGGGAAACTTGTCGGCGTTATCGCCCGTGCCGATATCGTGCGAGCGATAGGAAAAGGCCGCAAGGTTGAGTGACGGCTCAAGAGAATACTATGACGATCTCGGAATATATGTTAAAGATGAAAGGCGGCGCAAAAAGCCCGCCGGCAGGGCCGATTCATGACCTGGTCTGGTCCTGGATCGGCGCGGCCCTAGTACTAGGCATTGGTCTATGCTCCTATCTTTCGGCGCGCTATTTCGAGCCGCGCGACCTGTCTCTTTTGATCGGCTCCTTTGGCGCGTCAGCCGTCCTCGTTTACGCAGCGATCAAGAGTCCGCTTGCCCAGCCCAGGAACCTTGTGGGCGGGCATGTGCTGTCGGGCCTTGCCGGCGTAGCCTGTTACCAGATCTTTGGCAATACGATCTGGCTTGCAGCTGCCCTGGCCGTTTCACTTGCCATTGTGGCCATGCTGGCGACAAAAACATTGCATCCCCCCGGCGGCGCTACGGCTCTTATCGCCGTGATCGGCGGCCCCAAGGTCCACAGCCTCGGCTATCTCTACGCATTCATCCCCGCCGGAGCGGGAGCGGTCATTCTGCTTATCGTTGCCCTGATCGTCAACAATCTCGCGGAGCACAGGAAGTATCCCGAGTACTGGCTGTAAGATCGGCTGTCATCCGTAAGCAACGCAAAAGCCCTCGTCGTGTTCACGAGGGCTTTTTATTTTGGCGGGGCGAGAGGGATCAATAAGCGCGTTCGTTTTTCATCACATCCTCAACGGTTACCGTGGACCGGAATATGCGGTAGACCCAGATCTTGTAGGCAACCACGATCGGAACGAATACCAGGGCCACGACCGTCATGATCTTGAGCGTGTAGCTGCTGGAAGAGGAGTTGAAGATCGTGAGACTGTGTCCGGGATCGATGCTGGAAGGGATCAGGTTCGGAAAGAGCCCGACCACGCCGGTGAAGACGACCATCACGATGGTTATGCATGACGAAGCGAACGCCATCAACGGTTTGCCCTTCACAAGGAAGATTTTGATCCCGAGCAGCGCCGCCACGGCGATAAGCGGTACGGCCAAAAGCAGGGGGGTGCTCATATAGTTGTCGTAAAGCTTTGTCGCAAAAGCGGTTGCGATCAGGAAGGTGACGGCGATGAGCAGTTCGGCAGACCAGAGCTTGTCCGCTGTTGCCGCGGATTTAGTGCAAAGGTCATCTTCTGTTTTGACGCAGACGTAGAGGCTTCCGTGGACGAGGAAAAGCAGCACGAACAGGATGCCGGTCAATAGCCCATAGGGGTTCAGCAGCGAGAGCAGAGAGCCGTGATAGCCGGTCCCGTCCATGGGAAGGCCGCTGAAGATGTTGCCGAAGGCCACGCCGAGCAGGAGGGCGGGAAGCGCGCTGCCGACCAGGATGCCGGCGTCCCAGGCTTTTTTCCAGCTGTCGTTATTTATCTTTCCGCGGAACTCGAGCGAAACGCCGCGGATGATGAGCGAAAAAAGGAGAAGCAGCAGCGCAGAATAAAGATAACTGAACATGAGCGCATAGGTCTTCGGGAAGGCGGCGAAAGTCGCGCCGCCCGCCGTGATGAGCCAGACCTCGTTCCCGTTCCAGACCGGACCGACGGCGTTGATGAGGACCTGCTTTTCCCGGTCATTCCGCGTCAGGTAGTGGTACAGCATGCCGGTTCCGAGTACGAAACCGTCGAGCATGAAATATACCGCCCATAAAACCGCCCAGAGAACGAACCAGATTATTTGAAATTCCATGTTAGGCCTCCTTGCTTGCCGGCTTGAGAAGGGCCGAAAGGTCGTCCTCGGGCCCCTTTTTCGCGAACTTCGTGAGCAGGTAAATATCGATCACCCCCAGACCGCCGTAGAGGAGGGTAAAGCCCAGGATCGACGCATAGACCTGGCCGGTGCTGATGGATAGCGACACGGCCTGGGAGGTCTTGAGCACGCCGTAGACGATCCAGGGCTGCCTGCCCACTTCAGACACGATCCAACCAAGCTGGCCCGCGATATAGGGCATGGGAATGGAGAAGAGCATGATCGTAAGGAAGAGGGGATGCTTTTCGAGCGAGCCCCGCATCGAGTAGATGACCCCCATGAGCGCCAGAACCAGCATAATGCCTCCAAACAGGAGCATGAACCGGAAACCCAGGAGGGTAGGCAATACCGGCGGCCGCTCGTCCCGCGGAAATGCCTTCAGCCCTTTTATCTCGGCATTAGGATTGTGAAAAGCGAGCAAGCTTACGAGCTTGGGTATGCAGGGCCCCTCCACCGAATTGCACTCGTGCTTGGAATCGGTAATAACGAAGATGTTCAAGCCTGCGCCCTTCTGGGTTTCCCAGATCGACTCCATGGCCGCAAACTTGGCGGGCTGGTACCTGGCCACCTCGACAGCGCTGAAATCTCCGATTACCGCCACCAGGATTGAGGCCGCGAGCCCGAATATCGCCGCAATCATGAAGGACCGTTTGAAAAATTCGGTCTGGTTTTCCCTGCGCAGGTGATAGGCGGAAATGCCCATGACGAAAAATGCCGCCACCACGTATCCCGAGGTCAGCGTATGGCCGAACTTGAACAACCCGTAGTGGTTAAAGATCAATGCGCTGAAATCCACCATCTCGGCCCGGCCGTTCCGGAGCACGTACCCTACCGGTTTCTGCATCCAGCCGTTCGCCAGAAGGATCCACAGGGCAGAGAGGTTCGTAGCCAGCGCCACGAGCCAGATGGCAACGGCGTGCGTCTTTTTTGAGATTTTATTCCACCCGAAAATCCAGAGCCCGATGAAGACCGATTCGAGGAAGAAGGCCATGGTTGCTTCAATGGCAAGGGGAGCGCCGAAAATATCTCCCACGTATTTGGAGTACTCGGCCCAGTTCATTCCGAACTGGAATTCCATGGTGATGCCCGTCACCACGCCGAGCGCGAAATTAATGAGAAAAAGCTTGCCCCAAAACTTCGTCATTTTGAGGTACAGTTCATTGCCGGTCCTGACATATTGTGTTTCCATGTAGGCCGTCAGAATGGAGAGCCCCAGGGTGAGGGGCACGAAAATCCAGTGAAACATGCTCGTCAAAGCAAACTGGAACCTGCTGAGAACGACGGTGTCCATAGGGATTAACACTCCTTTCCGAAAATACTGAATAGGGACTTCACATGCCTTCGCAGTGCGATGAACAGGGTCAAGGGAATCACAATAATCCGGCAATGGTCTGTTTTTTCAGGCGGCGTTCTACCTCCTTTCGGATTCCAACCCACACCGGATGCACGGAGCAGGTGGCGCTCCAGGTGCATTTTTTGCTATCTACTGCGCACAGATTGATCCCCGCCGGGCCCTGGATGGCCTCCATGATCGAAAGCAGGTTTATGTTCGAGGGCTTTTGGGCAAGCTGAAACCCTCCGTTCACTCCGCGCCTTGATTTCAGGATGTGACTGCGCACGAGCCTTTGAAGGATTTTCGCAAGAAAACTCTTCGGGATGCGCATCGCGCGGGCCACTTCGGTCACGCTTGCAGTGCGATCCCGTTCGCGGGCCAGGTAGAGGACCGTTCGGACTGCATAATCGGTTTCACGCGTCACCAGCATGAGCTATTTCATCTCCTCGAATATTTTACCGACTATTTAACATAGAATAGTATGACCCTGCATGCCGAAGGGCGCAAAAATCAGGGTGGAATATGCAGAATAATGCTGAATACACAGTTGCCTCGCAACAACGATGTGCTGCGGCAATGCGCCATGAGGCATACTTTATGTGTAAGTATATCACGGCAGTGTAAAGCGTTGTGCTGAGGCATGCAATTTAGTCAACTGCGGATGCTCTTTGGAGCGTTTTGATTTTGATATGGGAGTTGGAATGCAACCAGGGAAAGGCGATTCTTCCTGCCAGGCAAGACTAATAAAGATTTGCGCACCGGATGTCAACGCTATTTTATCATTGTACCGGGGTTTTCTCCGCACAGGTCAGACCTATTAATGGTCTCAAAATAATGTGGACTTCTGAAAGCCACCCATCCCCCCTCCCTTTCAAGGGGAGGGTCGGGGTGGGGATGGGTTGTCTGCAAAGCCATAGCATTACTTATGTTCGGTCTATTTTAAGACCCTTAATATGTCAAAAAGAGAATAGGGTGACAGACTCGAAAGTTTTGGGTACTATGGTGTATGGAAAAAAGAGAATTTTTTCACAAGACGATAAAGGGTATCTTTGTGCGCAGGCCGAACAGGTTCATTGTTGAATGTACCGTGCAGGGCAGAAGCGTGCGGGCCTATCTCCCGAATCCGGGCAGGCTCTGGGAATTGTTTTTTCCCGGCACGGTTCTCTATCTGGTCAAACATGATGCGTCTTACGAAGGAAGCACGGATTTTACCATTGTCGGAGTCGAGCGGGACGGCGTTCCGATCATGCTCCATACGCACGTCAACAACCTCGTGGCGCGGCAGCTCATCGAGGAAGGGAAGATTCCGGGACTGGAAAACGCTTCAGTGATAAAGCCGGAAATCTCCATCGGCAACAGCAGATTTGACTTTCTGCTCCGACAAAACGAAAAAGACGTTGTCGTAGAGGTGAAATCGTGTACGCTCGTTGGCAACAAGATCGCCATGTTTCCCGACGCGGTTACGGCGCGGGGAACGAAGCACTTGATCGAACTTTTTGACCTTGCTGAACAGGGAAAGAAGACAGCTGTAGTGTTCCTGGTCCACTGGCCCAAAGCAGAGTATTTCATGCCTGAGCACCATACGGACCTGGAATTCTCGCGGACCCTTCTCGCGGTCAAGGACCGGGTCCTGGTGAAGGCGGTGTCCGTGGAGTGGACTTCAGCGCTCTTGCCCGGCAAGACACGCGACCTTATTATTCCGTGGCAGGTGGTCGAACAGGAGGCCCATGACAGCGGCAGCTACATTATCATCCTCCATCTTTCCCGGGACGAGAAACTGTTAATAGGCGGACTGGGAGAAATAAAATTCAAGAAAGGTTATTATCTCTATGTCGGGTCGGCCAGGGTGAATCTCACGAAACGCATCGCGCGCCACCGCCGGTTGTTGAAAAGCTGTCATTGGCACATCGATTATCTGAGAGCGGCGGCGGAATTTCACGCTGCTTTGCCGATCCGGGCAAGCGAGGACCTTGAATGTGAAATTGCCGCCGCCCTCGGCAGGATAGCCGAGTGGCATGTCAAAGCCTTCGGATCGTCGGACTGCGGCTGTGACACCCATCTTTTCGGAATGAAGGAAGACCCGGTGCATTCCCGGCCGTTTATCGAGTTCCTGCAATACTTCAGGATCGACCGTCTGGAGAAGTATCTGCGGTGATCTTCTGTTGCGGCCGGGGATGCCTGTGGCGGGAGGAGTTGGTCAAGACTTGTCTTTTGCCAGACTTTTCTGTTGCAGCGAACTGAATATCATGTCAAGGACGTCGCGCTGCTTGCCTTCGTATTTGTTCAGCACCGCCAGGCAGCTCCCCATCGGGAACCGCTGATGCAGATAATCGGCGTCCCGGCCCGAAAGGATGATGATCCGCTTTCTGCTCAGTCCCCTGGATACGGCGTAGGAGAGGACCTTTCCGCCGTCCAAGCCGGGCATTTCCAGATCGACCAGCAGGAGGTCGAGATCATTCGTGATCGCAATGAGACATCTCAGCGGATCGTCGCAGGTAAGGACCTGCAGGCCGGGGTATCGTTCCTCCACGTATTCCTCGAGTACTTTCAAAAATGCGTTGTCATCATCGATCAGTAATATTTTCCCCATGGCAATGTAATAAAATCACTTCTCCAATTCTCACTCGGGTTCCTGTGGAAGGAACTGCAGCGATTTGATCTTAGCATCAGCGGTATCTTCCTGCAATTTTGCCGGTGTTAATCAACCGGGGTGACTATGGCCATAACCACGAGCTTTTCTCCCTTGTCGGCGGCAAACCCGTGCTGCACATTGGGCTCGCAAAGAATACAGGTCTTTTCATCGGCTTCTATTTTTTCATCACCGACAGTGAACGTTCCTTTGCCCTGTACGCAGTACATCATGAGCCGGAGCGGCGCTTTGTGCGGATCGAGCTTTTGGCCTGCATTCAAACACATGAGGGCCACCCGCATCTCCGGTTTATCGGAAAGCATTTCGCGTGAGATTTTATCAGGGCTGAATTTAATAAGTTTTTTGAGATCGAGCGTTTCCATGGCAAGCCTCCCTTGTTGCGTTCCGCAGTTAGAGTTCGAAGTTTATTTTCAAATCAGACGCTCAACTTCATAAATGACATGATACCATGGCTGCCCTGAAGAAGTTATGACCGCCGTCATACTGCATGAGGGGGCCTCGATCACGTTTCGTACCACTCCACACAGAGGCCATTTCTTTCATCGTCCATGGCCAGCACTTTGCCGGCGCAGCTCGACGGCTGCTGAGCTCCAGCTACGCAGCGGGCTTCGTGGAAGCAGATGCGGGCAGGTAAACAGAGAAAGTCGTACCTTTGCCTGATTGAGACTCTACGATCAGAAGGCCTTCATGACGCTGAATGATGGAATAACAGGTCGCCAGGCCGAGTCCGCTCCCCTTTTGCTTTGTCGTGAAGTAAGGGTCGAAGATCTTTTCACGATATTCTTCCGGTATGCCGACCCCCTGGTCGGAGACGGTTATCCTGACATAATCGCCCGCTTTGAGGGGCAGACGGCCGGCGCCGGAGTGCGCCACGTTCTCGTCGGCCAGGACCACCGTCCCGCCCTCGGGCATGGCCTGAGCGGCGTTAGTGACCAGGTTGTAAATGACCTGGCCGATCTGGCCCTCGTCAGCCTCCACGTTCCACAGGTCGGGGGAGAAATGATGTTCATACTTGACTTTAGAGCCGTGGAGAGCTGAACTTGCGGACTCCCTGACAAGCTTGTGCACCGGGACCGCTTTTTTGAGCGGAGCGCCGCCCTGCGCGAAGGAAAGCAGTTGCTGCGTGACGCTCTGGGCGCGGGACGCTGCTTTCTCGGCCTCCCCAAGATAACGCTGGAGGGCTTTATCCGGCGGTGCCTCCAGCTTTGCCAGATAAATATTCCCGAGGATCGAGGTCAAGAAATTGTTGAAGTTATGGGCAAGTCCGCCCGCGAGAACGCCGAGAGAATCAAACTTTTGGGCACGGATCAGGTTTTCCTCCATCTGTCTGCGTTTCGTAATATCGTTCGCGAGAATTAAGTGCGCTCGATTGCCGTTGAACGTCAGTTGATGAGAGGCGATCTCCGCTTCGATGACCGACCCGTCCTTCAACCGGTGTTTCCAGACCCCGGACTGTTTGGCGCCCTCGTCAAGTTTTGACAGTATGCTCAGGAGCGCCGGCATTTCTTTCGGGGTATAAATATCCTCAATGGCGCATGATAAAAATTCTTCACAGGAGTAACCGTAATGAAGCACGGCGGCCCTGTTGACGGCAATGAATTTGAGGGTCTGAAGATCGTAGACCATGGTGGGAATGGGGTTATGTTCGAAGAGCAACCGGTACCGCGCCTCGCTGTCCCTGATCGTCTCGACCATCTTCTGCTGCTCCCTGGCTAAGTCCTGTTTGTGCAGGACCTGGTCGATGACGGAGGGGAGCAGGTCAAGATATTTCCTGTCCCGGTCTTTTACGATATAGTCGGAAACACCCGGCCGGAGCGTCTCGACAGCTGCCGGTTCATTGCCTGCACCGGTTACGATGATGGCGGGAGGCGGCATTTTTTTTGCGGCAAGCGTGCGGATTTTTTCGATGCCGCCCGGGAGCGGCATATTGTAGTCAACCAGCAGGAGATCATATCGTGCGGTGTCGAGCATGGCCAAACCCTCTTCGCCGTTTGGCGCAACATCTACGACAAAACCGCGGCGTTCGAGGGTTTCCTGCAGTAACCGGGCAATCCCGGGGTCGTCCTCCATAGAGAGGATACGGACAACGGTCATATCAGTCATAACCGTGCTCCTTCGTCGACCCGGAGCAACAGCGTGCCGGGGAAAGGGGGATTCCCGGCGCCTTCTCTGTGAAGATGGTTTGGGGACAGGGTGATGGATTTGTTAAAAATCTGTTCATTGTAGGGATAGCTGCATCTGTTCGCTGCTTCAGGTCTTTAAAGATGTTACTAAACGCGCCGCAACGGAGGATACGTCGCTGCGTTGTCGCTCGTAACGGGAACCTGAATAGCTATTATAGCAG
>DAIDTZ010000410.1 GCA_027456925.1 Nitrospirota bacterium | reverse complement strand
GCATCAAAGGCGGATATTGTCCTCACTGAAAAGCTTGGACAGTATATCCCGGCGGACGCCCTATTCGTCGACGAGAATGGGAAGCGGGTAAATCTCAAAAACTTCATCGACAAACCCACGATCATCGCGCCGGTGTATTTCAGCTGTACGCACGAGTGCCCCATGCTCCTGTCCGGCCTTGCCCGGGCCCTCGGCCAACTTGATCTGGTCCGGCCCGGAAAAGACTATCAGGTCCTCGCGATCAGCTTCGACGAAAACGACACGCCTGCCGTGGCCCGGGACAAGAAACGAAACTATATTGCCGCCATCGGCAAACCCTTTCCCAAGGATGCCTGGAAATTTTTGACCGGCGACGCGGTTAATATAAGAAAATTCACCGACTCCATCGGTTTCCAATTCCAGCGGGACAGCGACCATGAGTTCTCCCACCCCATCACGCTCGTCGTCGTGGCGCCCGGGGGCAAGATCGTTCGCTACCTCGAAGGGGTAACGTTCCTGCCCTTTGAGATGACCATGGCGCTTAACGAGGCCGCACAGGGCCGCATAGGTACGACGCGCCAGGTCCTGATGTACTGCTTCAGTTACGATCCGCTCAAGAAATCCTATGTATTCAATATCCTGAAAGTCACCGGGACCGCGATGATCCTGTTCGTGGGAGCGTTTCTCATTTACCTTCTGAAAACGACGAAGAAACACCGGCAAGGCATATAAGTTGTAGGTTTTACGTTTTGAATTTTGAGCCTCAAACAGTTGCTTTTCGGAGAACTCTCAATGGAAGCAAGCTTCTACCACGCAAAAACGCGATACCCCGGCATCTTCGGCTGGATCTTCACGACGGACCACAAGCGGGTCGGGCTGCTCTACCTGTTCTCGACGCTCTCCTTCTTCGCGGTCGGCGTGTCGCTCGGCCTCACGATGCGGCTTGAACTCATCCGCTCGGGCATGCACTTTTATTCCGCCCAGACCTACAATGCCATCTTTACGCTCCACGGCGTGATCATGATCTTCCTCTTCATCATCCCCGGGATCCCGTCGTCGCTCGGGAACTTCATCATGCCGCTCCAGATCGGCGCCCGGGACGTGGCCTTTCCGAAGATCAACATACTCTCGTGGGGGCTTTTTATCATGGGCGGCGCAATTGCCGTGACCTCGCTTTTTACGGGCGGAGGACCGCCCGACACGGGCTGGACCTTCTACGTCCCCTACAGCATCCGGACGGGGACGAACATTTCTCTTGCCGTGTTCGGAGTGTTCCTGATCGGGCTGTCGTCCACGCTCACGGGCATGAACTTCCTGACCACGATCCACCGGCTCCGGGCGCCGGGCATGACGTGGAAGCGCATGACCCTGTTCACCTGGTCTATCTACGCCACGTCGTGGATCCAGCTCCTGGCAACGCCGGTCCTCGCCATCACCCTGCTTCTCATCATCATCGAACGGAACTTCGGCGTGGGCTTCTTCGACCCGGCAAAAGGCGGGGACCCGATCCTCTTCGAGCACATGTTCTGGATCTACTCCCATCCGGCGGTCTACATCATGATCCTGCCGGCCATGGGCACGGTCACCGACATCATCCCGGTGTTTACGCGCAGGAACATCTTCGGATACTCCTTCATCGCCGCATCGAGCCTTGCCATCGCCTTCGTAGGCTACCTCGTCTGGGGCCACCACATGTTCACCAGCGGCATGAGCGACACCGCCCGCATCATCTTCTCGCTCCTCACCTTCATCGTGGCCGTGCCGAGCGGCATCAAGGTCTTCAACTGGATCGCGAGCCTCTACAAGGGCTCGATCAGGATGAATGCTCCGCTGCTCTATACGCTCGCGTTCATTTTTCTGTTCTCCATCGGCGGGCTGACCGGGCTCGTGCAGGGCGCCCTTGCCACGGCAGTGCATGTCCACGGCACCTACTTCATCGTAGGGCACTTTCACTACGTGATGTTCGGCGGCGCGGGGTTCGGCTTTTTTGCGGGACTCCACTACTGGTTTCCCAAAATCACCGGCAAACTGTACGAAGAGCACCTGGCGAAGCTGGCCTGCTTTTTCCTGTTCATCGGCTTTAACATGCTGTACTTTTCCATGTTCGTCCTGGGTTGGGAAGGCATGCCCCGGCGGTATTACGACTATCTTCCGAGATTCAACGGCCCGAACCTGGTCGCCACCATCGGTTCCTGGATCCTGGCCATGGGTCTGATCATCATGTTCTACAACCTCATCCACTCGCTCTTCGCCGGCAATAAGGCCGGGGACAACCCCTGGGAGGCGGCATCGCTCGAATGGCAGACCACATCTCCGCCCCCCGTGGAAAATTTTGCAACGCAGCCCGTGGTCACGAAGGGACCGTATGAGTTTAGATAATACGCAGTGGGCAGGGGGCAAAGGGCAGAGCGCGAAAAGCACCTGCACGTAAAGGGCAACGGTGTTACTCTCTGCTCCATGCCCTATGCGCTATGCGGATTTTTATTATGAACGAAACCGCGCACATCGAACACCGCGACTACGCCGCAGCCAAGCTCGGCATGTGGCTCTTCCTGTTCACCGAGATCCTGCTCTTCGGCGGCATGTTCCTGGTCTATGCCGAATACCGCCAGCTAAACACGGCAGCTTTCCACGAGGCAGGCCGCGAGATGAACATCTTCATCGGGGCCGCAAACACGGTCATCCTTTTGACCAGCAGCCTGACCATGGCCTTGGCAATCTCGGCGATCAAAAAGGGAATGAAGATTCGCTCCCTCCTGTTCCAGGCCGCCACGGTGCTCCTGGGCCTCGGATTTCTGGTAAACAAGTACTTCGAGTGGAGCGACCATATCCGCAAAGGCCTGTACCCCGACTCGCCCGTGCTTCTGGCCATGAGCCACGGCAAGATCCTCTTTTTCGGGCTTTATTACGTCATGACCGGCATCCATGCGCTTCATGTCATCATCGGCTTATCCGTCATCATCTTCATGTTCGCGTTGACGCTGCGGGGCAATATCTCGGACACCGATTACGTGAAATTGGAGAATACAGGCCTGTTCTGGCACATCGTGGACATCATCTGGATATACCTGTTCCCGTTGTTCTACCTGATCCTGTAAGCAGAGGACTATGGAAGAGAACGCAAGCCATCACGTTGCGACCAAGACCTTCGTGTTCGTCTGGATCGCGCTCCTGTGCCTCACGGGCCTGACGATCAAGGCCGCTCAGATGCAGATGGGCGAATGGAGCATGGTCGCCAATATCGCCATCGCCTCGGTCAAGGCAAGCCTGGTGCTCTGGTTCTTCATGCACCTGAAGTACGAAAAGCGGCTGTTCAAGCTGCTGCTGTTCGTGCCAATCATGACGATCTCGATCATCATCGTACTCACGTTTTTCGACATCTGGTACCGGTAAAAAACAGTACGGCGTTCAAAGTTCAAGGTTCAAAGTGTAAATCAAAGTCCCGTACTCTTTACTTTGTACTCCGTACTTAATTAAGACTCTGTGCTCTGAACTAAGAACTGAGGTATCTATGGTAACCGGCTGGCCGAACATGTCCAACCCCGCGGACGACACCTTCTTCTTCATCCTGGGTATTTCCCTGACCCTCCTGGCCCTGAACACGGGGGTCATGATCTACTTCGTGTTCCGCTACAGCAGGAAGCGCCACCCCGAAGCCGAGGAAGTGGAAGAAAACACCCTGATCGAGATCATCTGGACCGTGATTCCCACGCTCCTCGTCCTGGCGATGTTCTACGTGGGCTGGAAAGGCTTCGTGTACATGCGCACGGCGCCGCCCGACGCCATGGTCATTCACGTCACGGCCCGCCAGTGGTCCTGGACCTTCGACTACGCCAACGGCAAGGAGACCAATGTGCTCAAAGTGCCGGTCAGGAAGCCGATCAAACTCCTGATCACCTCGGCCGACGTTCTGCACAGCCTCTTTATCCCGGCCTATCACATCAAGGAAGATGCGGTGCCTGGCAGGGAAACGCACTTATGGTTCCTGCCCGACCAGCTCGGTTCCTACGATCTCTTCTGCACCGAATACTGCGGCGTCGGACATTCTTCCATGATCACGAAAGTGGACGTCATGCCGCAAAAAGAATTCGACGACTGGTATACAGGCAAAAAAGAGGGGGCCGCCGGGACCGAAAAAAAACCCGGTTCGGAAAAGAGGGCCGGAAAGCACGAAGCAGGACAGCCGGCCCGCGAGGGTGCCGAGCTGTTCCAGACGAAGGGCTGCACCGCCTGCCACACCACGGACGGCACCCCGAAGATCGGCCCGACGTTCAAGGGCGTTTTCGGCAAAAAAGAGACCGTGATCCGCAATAATCAAGAGCGTGAGATCACTGTTGACGAGGCGTTCATCAAACAAACGCTCCTGCACCCGGAGCTCGACCGGGTCAAAGGGTTCCCGCCGATCATGCCGTCGCAGCAGGGACAGCTGACGGACAAAGAGATTGAAGAGCTCATCGAGTATATCAAGGGGCTGAAATAGCCGCCCGCACTCCCATGACTGCCTTGCAACCCTATCTCACGCTTTGTCGTGTATACATTTCTCTCTTTGCAGCCTGTTCCGCCGCAACGGGCTTCTTCCTCGCCCCCCATGCGCGGCTGATCAACCTCTTCTGCACTGCCGCTGCGGTGTTTCTTCTGGCCAGCGGCGCGTCCGCTTTCAACCAGTTCCAGGAACAAGACATTGACGGCAAAATGAAGCGCACCCGCCAAAGACCGCTCCCCTCCGGGGCCATTACTCCAAGGCAGGCGTTGTCCTTATCACTGGCGTTGCTGGTCTCCGGACAAATCCTCCTTGCCCATGCAGGAGGCGCAACTGCGGTTGTCCTCGGTCTTGCTGCCCTTCTCTGGTATAACGGTGTATATACGTATCTCAAGAAGGTCACGGCCTTCGCGTCCGTGCCCGGCGCTGTCGTGGGCATGATTCCTCCTGCCATCGGGTGGGTCTGCGCGGGCGGAGCTCTTTTCGACGCGCAGCTTGAAGGCATCTGCTTTCTTTTTTTCCTGTGGCAGGTGCCGCACTTCTGGCTTCTCGTCCTGAAACACGGAGAGGAATATGAACAAGCCGGCCTGCCGTCGCTCACCCGGGTGATGAGGAAAGAGCAGATCGCCAGGATCACCTTTGTCTGGATCACAGCGGCGGCGATTGCCAGCCTCGCCCTTCCGCTCTATGGATCAATAAAGTCTCCCTTCGTCTATTTCTCCTTCGCTCCCCTGGCAGCGTGGCTCATCTGGAATGAACGGTCCCTGACGGGGAAGCACCCCTTCCTGCCTCCTTCTCCCGCCCTCTTCCGAAGGATAAACATCTATCTCGTCCTCATCATGTCCCTCACGGCCCTTGATAAGGTTTTCCTCCGTCTGCCATGACAAGCGATCGCGTCAAAATAGCCGGACGGCTCAAAGAGCTCCTGATCGAGTCGTCCCCCCTGATCGAGAAATTCACTGCAATGACCTGCCCTGGCTGCACCGATGTCTGTTGCAGACAAAAACACGGGCTGTACCGCGAGCGGGACATCCGGTACCTGCAGGCGCTCGGAATCGATGTGCCGCGGCGCGACCCGTCGAGGCCGCTCGAAGGTCCTTGTGAAAGCATGGGGCCGCAGGGCTGCGTTCAACCGAGATGGATAAGGCCGTTCCTCTGTACGTGGTATTTCTGCGATCCGCTTCTCGCGGCGCTGAACGAAGCTCCCCAGAGGCGGGTAAGAAGGCTTACTGGAGTGATGCAGGAAATGATAGACCTGTACGACTATTTTTCGCGGGGATAAACAAGGGAGATGTGTGTTATTTTATTTCCCGAAGGGACAGACGGGATAGCGGCACTCCTTGCAGTGGAGACAAAGGAAGGTAAAGCCCGCCGTGGCCGGGTTCGGCGAGTTTTTTTCCTGCCAATCTTCTCCCATGCTAAGGATGATGATCTCGTAAAAAGTCCCCAGTGCTGTCATTGCGAGGAGCGGAGCGACGCGGCAATCTCGATTTATCAGGCAGATACGAACTACGAGATTGCTTCGCTACGCTCGCAAAGACGGCTTTTCTGACTTTTTACGAGTGC
>DAIDTZ010000409.1 GCA_027456925.1 Nitrospirota bacterium | reverse complement strand
CCACTGTTCCGCGTACACAACGCCTCCCGTGCCGCCCATGAGAAGAAAGACACCGACTGTTGATGAACCGAGCCATTGAGATCTCGTGGGCGCCGCAGCCCCTTGGTGGCGCAAATAGAGATACATGGCAGCGCCGACAAGCATGTACCGGGAACCGGCGACAAAAAACGGCGGAAAGCTCTCGAGCGAGAACCGGATCGCAAGGTACGTGGAGCTCCAGGCAAGATACAGCGTCGCCAGAGCTACGAGGACCTTTATTTTACTTTTTTCATCCATAAATGGACCTTTGAGAAACGATTCCGGGAACGGGCCTCATTTCTCAGCTAAAGTAAAGATTCTTCGAAAGCCGAACTCGATGCCCTTGGCGGTCCTGTTCGCTTCGAATTGCTCGGCATAGACTGCCTTGAACCGACGTTGTTCATCTTCGGGCAGCGGCTCCAGATAAGGCCGCAGACCCGCCGATGCCCACCATGCGAGCACGGCGCCGGCATCAGGGAATTTCAGCCGATAATCTCGATAAAAGACCTTCAGAGCTCTGAAACCTGAGTCAGAAAGCAACGATTCAAACTCTTCCTTGTTGAAAAACCGCCACGGTGATTGCCATTCGGCATAAAACCGCTCCAGCCCCAAGAGCTTTATGGACGCCGCAGTATAGTCCGAAAATTCCTTACAGAAATTATTTCCCGGAGTCTGAAAAGCAATCCTTCCTCCCGGTTTCAAGGACCGATAGATGCGGCCCATTGCGTCCTCCTGCTCACGCACCCACTGGAGCGCGGAGTTGGAAAAGACAAGGTCGAACTCGTCCGAGAAATTCATCGCTTGAACAGGGGCATGGACAAGACGAACGTTCTTTGCGCCCGTGGAAATCTCCCGGGCCTTATCAAGCATTTCACGTGACGGATCAAGACCGACCACGCTGCCGCGGCAGGCAAGGCGCGCAAGCTCGACGGTAAGCTTGCCCGTACCGCAGCCGAGGTCGAGAATGGAATCGGACTCTCTAACCTTGGCCAGTACGATAAGCTCCCTGCCCGCATCAATTTGCGGCGCTTTTACAGCGTCGTATTTCCAGGCGTCCCATTTCATGCTGCACCTCCGTGCCTTTTTTCTCTGTGTCCTCTGCGGCTAAAAACAAAAAGGCCGCGGAATCTGTCTTTTCCGCGGCCTTGTGGGTGTCTGCTTCTATTGTTGCAAAAAGTTAATAGGATCCCCCCCCAGCCACGGCAATATGACGCCATGCTGCTTTTAGGACCTGCATGCGGGTTAGGAGATTCGTGATGGCCATGGCGTGACTATAGAAAATATTCGTGATGCTGTCAAGATATTTTTTATAATATCGCATTTTCCGTCGGTTAAAAGCGCCTTCCCTCTTTGAATTGTTTTTTAGTCAGTTACGAATGAACATTCTGCTCAAAATGGATAAAAAAAATCTTAAACCTTTGACAGGATAACAGGATTTACAGGAAGGTATTTAAAGCAAAATCCGCACTTACCCGATGTTATCCTGTAATCCCGTCAAAAGCTTTTCCGGCTTGTCCGGGTTAGGGGGGGGTAAAGAGAGATTTTTGACAACTTGATAATCTTTTTTCCCTGCAATCGGTCTTAGGAATGCTCTTTGGCCAGGCTTATATAGGGCCTCCACCAGCAGCGGTTCTCGTATCCTACGGGATCGACAAGCTCGCCGAGCATCGGCGTAATGATCTTCACCCTGTTCCTGTCAGCGGCCTCCACCAGACGTTCGATAGGCTCATACCAGCTGTGCATGCTGAGATTGAAGGTCCCCCAGTGGATAGGGACCAGTATGCTGCCTCGAAGATCGCCGAACGCCTCGATCGCCTGCTCGGGTTTCAAATGGATGTCCGGCCAGTTCTCGTGGTAAGCGGCAATCTTGACGAAGGCGATGTCAAAGGGGCCGTACTTCATTCCGATCTCACGGAATTGCGAGGTCATTCCCGTGTCGCCGCTGTGGTAAACCCGCTGTTCCCCGTTGCTCACGACCCAGGAGCACCAGAGCGTCTTGTTCCTGTCGAAAAGCCCCCTACCTGAAAAATGCCGCGCTGGAACAGCGGCAAGAGTGAGGCCGTGGACCACATGCTCGTCCCACCAGGCATATTCCTGAATTTTCGATTGCGCGATGCCCCATTGCTCGAGGATTGCGCCAACGCCGAGCGGGACGTGAAAACCCGCCGTCTGCTCCGCGAGCTCGAGGATCGCCCTCTTGTCCAGATGATCATAGTGGTCGTGGGATATGAGCACCGCATCAAGGTGAGGAAGGTCCTGTGCCCGGGCCGGTGCGGGCTGGAACCGCTTCGGTCCCAGGAAGGGAAGGAACGACGCGCGATCGGAGAAAACCGGGTCAAAGAGCACGCGCCTGTTGCCCAGTACAACAAGCACGCTTGAGTGGCCCAGCCAGGCAAATTGGACCGCATCTGAAGCAGGCTCTCGCCTGAAGTCCGCGGTCGTTACTGCGGGCAATGGCTGCTTCGGCTCGCGCGCAACATCGCCCGTAAAGAGAAAGCGGTAGAGCGTCTTCCAGTACGTTCCGGGCCTTATCACCGCCGTCGGTTCGATATTTTCAAAAACGCCGGTGCGGCGATTTTTTGTCTTATTCATCCCATCCCCTGCGATGTCCGGGCTAGAGCATATTTTGGTTAAGCATTGGTCCCTGATGCTAAGGAGCTGATGGGTTGGCACGATTGAATTCGGATTCAGCACGCTCGTTCCATCGAACTACTCCACGCACCGCATCATCATATGAGGAGGTGAAATCGAAGCTGAGCACGATAAGGCCTCCAAGGCCGGCGGCAACTTCCAATGGAGAAACATGGCGGCCACGAGCAGCGGCATAAGCAGGCGCAGCCACCGCAACGAGCGCAGCAACTGCAATACCCAGCCGAACCAAACCATTGCGCGTTTCACCGAGATACATTTGCCCGAATCCGGGGATAAGAGATCGAACCGCGGCAGTTTCTTTTGATTTCCACGGAACTGTCTTTGCTTCTTTGGCAAAGGCCGCCAATGATGAATTCGGCTGCTCTTTGATGAGCTCGTTAAACGCTTCCGGCGAAGAACGCGGCAATCCTTGAGTACCCACACTTCGATACGCCCAGCCCAGCCGATAAAGTGTGAGGGGCCTTAGCCTGGTTTGCGGATGCAGCTCAAGAAGTGTTTCCCAAAGCTGGACCGCGCTGTCCGGCGCGCGAAAGCGCAATTCCTGCAAACCCAATGATCCGGCCAGGGATTGGAATCCGGGGAAGTCGGTGATGGCAGCGGCGGCTTCAGCCAAATATTTTCCAGTGCTTCGTTCTGAGGGCAAGAACCTATATCGATAAAAACCTTCCGCCTGCATAAAAAGAATGCGTTCGGACGGCTCCGGCTTGAGTTCATCAACCGTTTTTTCGGTGCGTTGAAGCTGCTGCTGGGCCCTGGAAAACGTCTGGTCATCCTGACGAATCAGCACTGAGCTGGCAGCGCATGCATTCAGCAAACCAGCAATCAGCATTACAATGATGTACTTTGCGGCATACGGAAATTTATTCATATTGTTGATGGCTCCGTTTTTTTACGGACTAATGCGCGCGTGAAGCGCGACGCTTTTTAGCGTCGCACTCGATCCACCGGCTGAAATATTCGTCACTTGAGCGGTGTTACAGGCTTGTAATAAGGATGGCCTATCGAATGCGATTTTTCCAGTATCCGGGTTCCCGGTGGCAGTGCATTACAGCCATGATAAGAATATAATCTGCTTCGATGGAGTATAGAATGGCATAAGGAAATACGCGTGTCAGATGCCGGCGTACATCCTTTTCGAGTGGTTTCCATTGTTCAGGTTTATCAATAATGCGCTGAATAGCGTGCTCAATTGCGTCGATAAAACGCTGCCCGAGACCAGGCTGGCAACCCTCATAATATCGGGCCGCATCCTGGTATTCTTCCAGAGCTTCGGGATGAAATTCATATCTCATTTTTTGATGGCTTGCCTGACTTGTGCTAAGGCGACATCGCCGGGAATTGTTTGAACGCGGCCACTGCGAACTTCATCGAGACGGCGACATGCTTCAGTTATCCAGCGTTGACGGACATCTTCGTCTTCAGCTGGATCCAGGCTCTCGACTAATCTATCGGCAAGAAGGGCGCGTGCGTCACTGGGAAGCGAAAGAGCTTCTTCTGCAATTTGTTCGACGGTTAATCTCATAATTAACTCCCTTTTTTGTAGCAAGGTGCAGCTACAGGCATAATCCATATCGATTGAAACCGTATAATATTATTTTACAGATGCGCGATGCCATAGTCAATTGCAAAAAAGGGGCGGGTCGGCTTTATCGACCTGCCCCTTTGGTCATTGTTTTGTGTATGCTAACGTGAATCATAATTGTCGCCCAAAACATGTCGATTTCCGGTAGAAAACGAAGAGTGTATATCATTTTCGCTTTTCTATTTTCTCTCTGAGGTCATCAAGAGACAGGAGGGTGCCAGGCGCAGATTGATACCGTTTGAGCCGTTTGTCCAGTTCGGCTTTGTGGCTTTTTGGTACAGGTATGGAGGAATCATCAGCAGAGATATTGTCCCAAAGATCCTCGACCAGCAGTATCTTTTCAGGTGTGCTCAATTTTGATATTTCGGGAAGGTCTTTAACGCGCATGCTCTGGCTCCTTTTGCCGTGAACGATATTATAGTATCATTTTGCACGTAAATTTACAACGGGATACCCGCAGGGGAGCACCCCGCGACTGCGCAGGGAGACGAACGGCTCGATCGAACTACAACCTGTCGATCACCGCTTTAAGCTTTGAACGGACCTGCGCGGCAATGGACTCGAGCTTCGGGTTTTTTACGGCTTGCATTGAGGCCGCCGGATCGGTTGCCGCGACCTCGGCGCCCACGTCCTCAATTTCCTGGACGATCACGCTGCAGGGCAGCAGGGTGCCGATCTTGTCTTCGGCCTGAAGTGCCTGGTATGCGAAATTCGGGTTGCATGCTCCCAAAATGCGATACCTACGGAAATCGACGCCCAGTTTTTTCTTCAGCGTATCTTGCACGTCGATGTCCGTAAGGATGCCGAACCCTTCTTTTTTCAGTTCCTCAATCACCCGGTTGACGGCATCATCAAAAGTTGTCTGCACGGTTCTGCTGAAATAATAGGACATGGATCTCTCCTTTCAAGGGGAAAACTGCTTTGCATTAAAGTATAGCACGATTGCCGTCAGCGGGTTACCTGAGGATTGGCGTGGGGAAAGCGGAGATGTTCTATTCGTCCTTATTCAGGATCACGTCGATCATGGTCTTGCGAGGCTGGCAGAAAAGCCGCTTCACGCGCAGCCTGAACTCTTCGGGACTAATATGTTCCTGGTGGGTGCCGATGATTATTGTAATGTTTGGAAAGGCTTCTTGCAGGGCTTTTTGATATTTGTCCTTGAACGGGCAGAGCGCCTTCACGCAGTAGGAAAAATGGATGGCATCAACGCGGAACTCGGTGAGCGCACGGACGCGCTGAAGAAGCTTGTCCGGACCCGTCAAGGTGGGACACCCCGGACAGTTGATGATCCCCACAAGGTCGAGCGGCTGGTTTGAGGGATATTCCGCAAAGGTCCCCTTGCGCTTTCGATAGTCGGCAAGACAGCTTGCGGACGAGCATCCCAGGTCCTGGGTCGCGTTTGAACAGGTCAGAATTCCGATACGGGCCATATGGCGCCTCCTTGCGGAACGCATGATCTCGGATTGTTGTGAACCATGATACCATGGGTGCCGGGA
>DAIDTZ010000408.1 GCA_027456925.1 Nitrospirota bacterium | reverse complement strand
GGGATATTCTTCCGGCAGCATGGTGGGATGCACCCGCGCTTCGATCTCACCGTCAACCATCTTGGTGATCGCCAGGAGCTTGATCTTGTAGCCCAGGTCTTTTGCGAAATCAATGTCGAGCGGGGTGATCTTCGAAATGCCCTCGGTATGAATATCGTCGAATTTCACCGGCGTTCCGTAGGCGAGCATGGCAAGGACCGCCAGCTTGTGCGCCGAGTCGATGCCATCGATGTCGAAGGTGGGGTCCGCCTCGGCATAGCCCTTTGCCTGGGCCTCCTTCAGCACTTCGTCAAACTTCCTGCCTTCGTTCGTCATGAGCGTCAGAATGTAATTACAGGTCCCGTTCACGATGCCGTAGATGGATTTGATGTTGTTGGCTGCAAGCCCGTTCTTCACTGCGGCAAGGATGGGGATCCCTCCCGCGACCGACGCTTCGAAGCCCACGGTCACACCGGCCTGTTCGGCTGCGGCATAGATTTCCTCGCCATGCACGGCCAAAAGCGCCTTGTTCGCCGTCACCACGTGTTTCTTGTTTTTGATCGCTTCAAGAATGAAGTCCTTGGCTGGTTTGTACCCGCCGATAAGCTCCACCACTACATCGATTTCGGGATCAATGAAGATCTCCTGCGCCTTGGTCGTAAGCTCAACACCCGTGAGCTTGATGCCCCGGTCCCGCTTCACATCCAGGTCCGAAATTTTCTTCAGCACCACGGGAGCGCCGAGCCGGCGCCTGATGATATCAGCGTTCTCGATCAGGATGCGCGCCGTGCCTGTTCCGACGGTGCCGAAGCCGATGATGCCTACGTTGATGCTTTTCTTCGTTGCCATTCTCACTCCTGGAATATTGGGTCAAGGGTCAAGTAACAAGCAGCAAGGAACTGCTGAAGCATAAACCTTGCCCCTTGCTACTTGCCACTACGTTTGCAGCGCCTGCCTGACGCCCTTGGCCGCCTGCCGCAAGCGATGTTCATTCTCGATAAGCGCGAACCGCACATGACCGTCGCCGTACTCGCCGAACCCGATGCCGGGCGAAACAGCCACCCCGGCTTCCTTGATGAGGTGCTTCGCAAATTCGATCGATCCCATTTTTTTAAAAGGCTCGGGAATTTCCGCCCACACAAACATGGTGGCCTTGGGCTTTTCGATGGCCCAACCCGCCTTCGAGAGACCATCGATGAGCACATCCCTGCGGGACCGGTACATGTCGGAAATTTCCTTCACGCATTCCTGCGGCCCGTTCAGGGCGATGATCGAAGCGATCTGGATCGGCTGGAACATGCCGTAGTCGAGGTAGCTTTTGATCTTGATGAGCGCAGCCACGACCTCTTTGTTGCCGCAGCAGAAGCCCACGCGCCATCCTGCCATATTATAACTCTTCGTGAGGCTGTAAAACTCGACGCCCACGTCCTTGGCGCCCTTGGCCTGGAGAAAGCTCGGCGCGCGGTAGCCGTCGAAAGTGAGGTCCGCGTAAGCCAGATCGTGGACCACGATGATGTTGTTCTCGCGCGCGAAGTCTGCGATCTTCTGAAAGAACGCGATGTCCACGACAGCCGTGGTCGGGTTGTTCGGGAAATTGATGATCAACATCTTGGGACGAGGCCAGGTGTTTTTATAGGCCTCCTGCATATCGTCAAAAAAGTCGCTGTCCTTGCGGAGAGGGATGGAGCGCACCTCGCCGCCGGCAATAATCACGGCGTAAGGATGAATGGGATAGGCGGGCGCCGTGGTCAAGACCACGTCTCCGGGCTCGATGGTCGCAAGCGCCAGATGGGAAAGCCCCTCCTTGGACCCGATGGTCACGACGGCTTCCGTTTCCGGATCGAGGTCGACGTCGTAGCGCCGTTTGTACCAGTCGCAGACAGCGGAGCGGAGCTTGGTGATGCCCTTGGACGCGGAGTAGCGGTGATTCTTGCGGTTTTGCGCGGCCTCGATGAGTTTATCCACGATGTGCCGGGGCGTGCCCTGGTCGGGATTGCCCATGCCGAGATCGATGATGTCTTCGCCCCGCCTGCGCGCCTCGATCTTCATGCTGTTCACAATCGCGAAAACATAGGGCGGCAGTCTCTTGATCCTGCCGAACTGCTCAGACATCGTTAACCCTTTCTTTTTCAAAGAATTTCTTCTTCTAACCACGCAATTTAAAAAGTAAAATTGATAATAAAACAGTATCTACCTTTTGTCAATAAAAAATACTCGCCCCATCTTGAAAGACCGACGCTAAGCAATGAAATGATCTGAGAAAAGGCTTGATTTTCGAGACTGCCTGTGATACTGTTCAAGTTCCAAAAAAAGAGTAAGGTCGATTCCCGTTTGGACGCACGAATGCGGGATACTCCTTGCTCTCCCCAAATATAAACTCCCCTCCCCCTGCACTCGCGGCCAAGCGCTCGTAGGCGCCGGGGGCAAGACCCCTGACCTCTCCCCTGGTGGGAGAGGGACAAAGGGAGAGGGAGTTATGGTGGGAGGGCTATAACCCATAAGGAGGGAATGCGCATGCCGATTTACGAATCAATCTTCATCATCAACGCCAACCTTTCCGACGAAGAAACCGCCAATGTCATCAAAAAAATGCAGGATGTTGTCGCCAAACAGGGCGGCGAGATGACCAAGTTCGAGGACTGGGGCAAGAAAAAGCTGGCCTACGAGATCAATAAGCAGAAGCGCGGCCACTATGCCTTCTTTCAGTTCAAGGCAGCTCCGACTGCTGTCGCCGAACTCGAACGCACCTACAAGATGACCGATTCGGTGATCAAGTTCTTGACAATCAGGCTGGAAAAGGAACTGCGCGTCAAAGCACCGCCGAAGCCGAAGAAGAAGGATCTGGCGAAGGCCGCTGAAACCGGACCGGCCACCACCACGGCGTAGCTGTTCATTCGCAAGAACGAGAGAGTCCGCTCCCCTTTGCCTACCGGTAAAGAGGATCGCGGGAAAAATCGAGGGACCACCATGACGAGCTTTAACAAGGTAATCCTGATGGGCAATCTCACCCGTGACCCCGAGGTCCGCTACACGCCGAACGGCATTGCGGTGGCAAGCTTCGCCATCGCCGTGAACCGCAAGTACAAACAGGGCGACGAGACCAAGGAAGAGGTGAGCTACATCGATATCGTGGTGTTCGGCAAACAGGCCGAATCCTGCGGCCAGTACATCAACAAAGGCGATTCCATCCTGATCGATGGCAGGCTTCAGCAGCGGCGCTGGGACGCCAAAGAGACCGGGCAGAAACGGAACAAGATCGAGGTTGTTGCCCAATCCGTGAACTTCATGCCCAAGCGCTCGTCGGGCGGCAAGGGGGGCGGCGACAGCCATCCCGAATCCGTATCCGAAGCTCCGGTGGATGAGGGTGAGATACCCTTTTGACGCCGGGCTTCATGGCCGGTCATAACTGATACTAATTCCAAGAGGAGCACACTATGGCAGAGTTTCATCCAAGACCATCGGGTCCATCATCGAGACCCTCGGACAGAGGTTCCGATTCGAGAAACAGAGACAGGGGAGACAGCAGGGATTCCCGGGGCGGAGGCGGCGATAAAAGACGACGCTTCCAGGTCCGGAAAAAAGTCTGCAGGTTCTGCGTGGACAAGTCGCCCTTTGTTGATTACAAGGATGTAAAAACGCTCCGGTTCTTCATCACCGAACGCGGCAAGATCCTCCCGCGCCGCATCTCCGGCAACTGCGCACGGCATCAGAGAGAGGTCACCGTCGCAGTACAGCGGTGCAGAAATATCGCCTTGATACCTTTCGCAGGCGAGAAATAAGCAGACCGACGCGTTTACACACCTACTATGACAGGGGAAATCCAGCGGTTACTTGACAGTGACCCTGGCTTTCCCCTTTTTTCGGTTCCAGCTCTGCTGAAGTCATACAATTTTATTTTTTTAAACCGTGTTCATCTGTGGTTAAAACAACCTTTTAGATCCATTATCGGGAGATTCCCATGAATTACCGTCCTACTTTCACCGCAACAGTACAGACCGTCGGGCTCTACGCTGCAGGTTTTATTATTCCCGTTGTGGGCCAGGTGCTCGCACTGATCACTCCGGTGCCGCTCATCCTCGTCTCCCTCAGAAACGGCAGGAAGGAAGGGTTTGTGGCCCTCGGAGCATCGGCCGCGCTGATCGCGGTACTCGGTGGATGGCAGGCAGCGGCAATACTGTTGTTTACGTTCGGGTTGATGTCCGTCGGCATCGTCGAAGGCATGCGCAGACAGCTGAAGCCTGAGCAGGTCTCGCTCCTCGGAGGACTGTTGCCGGTTGCCGTGATCGGCCTTGCCGTGGCTTTTTACTTCGCCTGGGTCGGCAAGAGCCCCGTCGGGGCAGTTGAAGACTATCTTCGGACAAGCCTTGCCGAAGCAGCGGCTTTGTATACAAAAATGGGACTGAACGACATGGCAGCCACGGTCACCTCGGTATCGAACACCTTCGTCCATTATCTCGTGAGACTTATTCCGGCAATCACGATCGCAACGTCTGTAACTCAGGCAGCAATGTGCTACAGCTTCAGTCGTGCCGTTATCATAAGGAAAGACCCGGCATCTCCACTCGCAAGCCAACCCTCTCTCTCGTTATGGCATGCGCCGGACACCTGGGTGTGGGGATTGATAGCGGCTCTCGCGCTCTTCGTCGTCCCCAACGGGACTTCCCGGCTCCTCGGCTGGAACCTCGCCATTCTCTTTGCTGTTGTGTATTTGGCCCAGGGCATTGCCATCGTCGAATTTTATCTCAGAAAAGCGCATATTAAACCGTTCGTTCGCGGTTTGATCCTCGCCCTCATCCTGGCCATGCCGTCTTTGGTGTTTGCCATTGCCCTCGGCATCGTGGACATATGGGCGGACGTCCGCAAAGTACGCGGGCCTGTTTTAAAGACCTGAGCTCGGTAAGGCCAGTGTCCCTCTCTCTTTCCCCGGAGAAGATCCTTTCCAATCAATATTCAACCGGAAAAATCATTCTTCCGGTTGAATTCCGCGTACGCACTGAACCTGCTTATGGCAACGGGACGGCCTGTTGGGGACTGTTGACGCCTCATAACCTGTGCCCACCGCCTTTTCTTTTCTTTCCTCTTTCCACCCTTTTCTGTTATAATGTCCGCGAGGTAGTTCAATGCGGCTTTCCAAAGAATTGATCAAACATATTGCAGATGCCATCGCCGCGAACCTTGAAGCGAAAGGCTTGGCAGAGTATGAGGTTTCGAAGGACGTGATAGCCTCTCTGATCGCCGACGTGATCTTCGCCAATATGCAGGACGAGGACAAACTCAGCAAGGACGTCGAAAAACTCCTTGCCGCGCACGAGGCGGAGATCGCCAAGGAAAACATGGACTACCGCAAGGTATTTGAGCTCACCAAGCAGAAACTCGCGAAAGATCGGGGGTTCGTGCTGTGAGACTGAGCGAAGACAGAATATCCCACCTTTCCCACCTGATCCAGGACAAACTGATCCGGGACAGAAATGTCGACGTTCTCCAAACCGAGGAGAAGATCCTCCGCGAGATCAAGCACACCATCACCAACGAGCTTAAATTCGAGGACGAAGCAGACGAGGCGGCACGGCGTACGATCCAGTCGCTGTCGCGCAGGGTCCCCGAGGGAAGCCGTGAATGGGACGTCCTGTACCGGAAATACTTCGAAGAAGAGATGAACAGGAGACGCAAGGTGTGAGAAAAATCATCCTCCCCGGCCTGCTTCTGTACACCCTCTCTTCCGGCTTGGGATTGTTTCTCAATCCGGACCCGTCAAACCTGCTCCTGACCGTCTGGCTGTCGGGATATCTGCTGCTCGCCCTTTCCGTCGCCTATGCCTCCCTGTTTAATCAAGCATTTACTCAAGAAGCGTATCAACGCTTTCCGCTTTTTTCCGTTTTCTACTTCATAGTCCTCGGCGTCATCCTGCTGAATTTTTTCGTGCAATTAACGGGCGGCGCCCGCTCCACGCTTTGGCCCGGCTATTTCCTTTTCGCCGTCATGGTAGCCGCATTCTTGCCGGTCTGGCAGGCCTATGCAACAACCAGCCTTATCCTCGCGATCGAAGCAGCGAATCTGTTCGTGTCCGGGCAATGGAACACTGAGAAATGGCCCGTCTATGCCGGATTCGCATTGTCCCTCTTCGGGGTGCCAGCAATCATCTCGCACATCATGCACCGGACGCGCGGAGAAAAGAAACAGGCAGAGGACAAACTGGAAAAGCTCATAGAACACGCGGACGCCATCAATCCTCTTGCAGACAACGATACTATTGAGGCCCTGACCGAGGAGAACCAGCTGGCATCGAATGTTAAGGCGGCCCGAACCCGGGAAGATGCCTTTGCGGGTCTTATCGACATGATCTATGAGTTCGTCCCTGCCCATGCCTATGCCCTGTTTCTCAAGGAACGCATCGGAGAAGGCGATGCGTTCGTCCTTCGGGCGCGGAGAAGCGACAGCGACGGCCTGTATCTTGCCCCGATCGGCGAAGTCCTGAAGCCGGAGCAGGATAACGGGGTCATCAGCGGGTGCATAAAATACCGGCAGCCCCAATATCTCTCGAATATGGAACAGACAGCCGGGACCCTCGGGTACTACACGAGGCGCCTGCCGGTGAAATCCGTCCTGGTAATCCCCATCGTGCACAACGAAAATAACATCGGCGTGCTCGCGGTGGACAGCCTTGAGGGAGGCGCCTTTTCCCTCGAAACACAGGACCTGCTGGCGCGGTTCACGCCCTTTTTCATCCAGATCATCGAAAAGATCCGGGTCTCCCAGGAACTTAACCTCCGCGCGAAGAACTTTGCGGCCATGCACGACATCAGCACCGTCCTGAACAGCAGCCTGGAACTCGACCATATCCTGGAGCGCCTGGCAAAGGAGATCAACGTTCTTGTCCCCCATGAATTTTGCGTCTTCGTGCAGTATGACGACAAGAACCGGACGATAGCCATCGTGCATCAAAGCGGTTCCGTGACCTTCACCGGACCCAGCCGGTCCCTCGTGGGAAAGATCACCTCGGCCGTAAAATCTCTCGGCAGCGAGAACACGGTTCCGGAGGACAAACCTTTTCCCGTTGAGCAGGGCTCCCTCATCAACCAGATGCTGGGTCAGTGGGAGCAGGGGCAGTCGGCTCCGTACCACTTTTTCGATCTGAATGAACGAGATGCGGTTGGACTGCTCGATACCACGAGCGGGCTTACGCAACAACTCCGGTCCCTCTCCTGCTGGCCCCTCGTCACCGGTGAAAAATTCATCGGTGCTTTTTTTCTGGGGTCCCTGCGCGCACATGCCT
>DAIDTZ010000407.1 GCA_027456925.1 Nitrospirota bacterium | reverse complement strand
CCTCCATGGGAGTTTACCTGTTCAATACAAAGACGTTGGTGGAATATCTGAAATCGGATGCCTTGCAGGACACGGCCCATGACTTCGGCAAGAATATCGTGCCCCAGATGATGAAAGCCTCGCGCGTCTGCGCTTACAATTTCAAGGATGAGAACAAAAAAGAAGCCAAGTACTGGCGCGACGTAGGGACCATCGATGCCTATTGGGAGGCGAACATGGACCTCGTGAGCGTGGACCCGCTTTTGAACCTTTACGACAACGCCTGGCCCATCCGCACGTATCAGGCCCAAAACCCGCCTGCCAAGTTTGTGTTCGCTCAGGAAAAGAAGGGCGGACGGCTCGGCATTGCGCTCGACTCGATCGTGGCCCACGGATGCATCGTCTCCGGCGGCCGGGTGCAAAACTCCGTGCTCTCGCCAAACGTACGCGTAAACAGCTATAGCGAAGTATACGATTCCATCCTCATGGAAAACGTGGACATCGGCAGGCACTGCCGCATCAGAAAAGCAATCATCGACAAGGATGTGACCATAGCGCCTCATACGGAGATCGGGTATGATTTGGAGAAAGATAAGAAGCATTACCACGTAACGCCATCGGGGATCGTAGTGATCGCAAAGGGAACGGAAGTCTCCGGAGAAGCACGGGCAACGGCAATGGCAGAGGAGAGGGTGTGAAAAAAGAACTACCCGATCGACCTTGCAATTTCCTCCAGCGCTTTCCTGTTCCGTGCAGGAGGATTTTCATCGGGCACGCCCACCGGCAGGAGGGCGGCGATAAACTTTTCTTTCCCGAAACCTAATATTTTCTCGAACGCCTCCTGAGCCACCAGCGGGCCGGTCATCCAGCAGGAACCATAGCCAAGCGCATGGATCGCCAGAAGCATATTCTGGACCGCCGCCGAAACGCTCTGGAGGCCGGGCAGGGGCCTGAGCCTCTTGATATCTTCTGTCGGGTACCCCATCTTCGCCAGCAACCTGTCCGTGCCGGCGTCATAGGCTTCCATACAGACGGCAATCACCACCGGCGCATTCTCGAAAAAAGTGTAGTAATTGCTCTTGTAGGCGGCGAGACGCAGTGCCTGTTTCTCACTCTCAGCAAAGGGAATCATCCGGTCTATCATTTCCCGCACAGCAGTTGCCATGGTCTTAAGCATCGCCCGGTCTTTTATAACGATGAAACTCCAGGGCTGGGTGTTGTTCGCGCTCGGCGCCCATCGTCCTGCATCCAGGATCTTGTTGAGTTCCTCGTCGGGCACCGGAGCCTGCTTGAACCGGCGAATGCTTTTTCTTCCCTCTATCGTTTCGAAAATGTCCATGATCTTTGATGTTGCATAGGGCAAAGGGCAAGGGGGGGTAGTGTCCAACCTCTCTGCTCTCTGCTCCTACACCATCTCGGCCAGTTCTCGAATCAGTTTCTCTGAATCCTTCCAGCCCAGACAGGGATCGGTAATGGACTTGCCGTAAACGCTCTCGGTCACCTTTTGAGCGCCTTCCTCGATAAAGCTCTCGATCATAAAACCCTTGATCATGCTTTTGAGCAACGACGAGTGCTGGCGGCTCTGCATGACTTCTTTTGCAATGCGGGGCTGCTCTGCAAACTTCTTGTTCGAATTTGCGTGGTTTGTGTCAACGATAATCGAAGGGTTGATGAGTCCGCGCTTCTGATAGGACTCGGCAAACGTGACGAGGTCCTCGTAGTGGTAGTTGGGTACCGCAAGCCCGTGATAGTCCACAGCGCCCCGAAGCACGGCGTGCGTGAGCGGATTCCCCGAAGTTTTGACCTCCCAGCGGTTATAGCTGAACACATGCGGCGCCTGCGACGCCTGGATGGAATTGAGCGTCACTTCGTTGTCGCCTGAGGTCGGATTTTTCATACCCACGGGAATATCGAGGCCGCTGCAGGTCAAGCGGTGCGCCTGGTTCTCGACCGAGCGGGCCCCCACGGCGACATAGCTCAGTACGTCCTCCAGATAGGGATAGTTCCCCGGATAGAGCATCTCGTCGGCAGCGGGAAGATGGGATTCCTTAAGCGCCCGGAGGTGCATTCTGCGGATCGCATTAATGCCTTCGACGATGTTCGGCCCCTCCTGGAGGTTCGGCTGGTGCGCCATGCCTTTGTAACCGATGCCGGTCGTGCGGGGCTTGTTCGTATAGATGCGCGGAATAATGATGATCTTATCCTTCACCTCAGCCTGGACCCGTGCAAGCCGCGAGATATAATCGCACACCGCGTCCTCGTCATGCGCCGAGCAGGGGCCGATGATGAGAATGAATTTTTTTGTTTCATTCGTAAAGACTGCCCGGATATCCTGATCCTGCTTTTTCTTGACCGCGATGAGATCAGCGGGCAGCGGCATGGCCGCAAGAATATCCTTGGGCTGCGGAATTTCACGAACATATTGAAAGCTCATACGTTTTCAAAACCTCCTGTGCACTCGGGGAACGCCTGTACGCTTGTGCCATGCAGTATAAAATCCACCTTTCACTAAGTCAAGCCAAAAAAGGTCCGCAGGCCAGCGATCCCCGGGATACTGCGGGCTGCAAAAAAGTCTGGTCTTTTCCCCCATAATAATGTATAAAATGCTTGCCATGGCAAAGAAGCTCCCCGCAAAAAAAGGTAAAGGCAATAAGTTCGACCGCTGGATATTCGCCGGGATCGTCATTTCTCTGGTCGTAATCGCACTCACGCTTTGGGGGCCTCTGCGAAAGTTCAGATCCGGAATGAAAAGGCAGCCGGCACCGCAGGCCAGGCAGCAGGAACAGGCTCCCGGCACAAGGCCGCCTTCTCGAAAGCCGGTTGCGCCTGCAACGAAAAAGGAAGCTTTATGGCATGACTCGGGCCCGGCGTTATTGGGAAGTCCCGTGCCGGAGAAACGCGTGCAGGTGGCCATCGTTATCGACGATCTGGGACAGGACTTGGCGCAGGCTCGTGAGGTCTTTGCGTTGCCCGCGAAGATCACCGTTGCCGTCATGCCCGGGCTCATACAATCAAAAAAAATCGCCGAACTGGCAAAGCAGAGCAATCGCGAGGTGCTGCTCCATTTACCCATGGAGTATCGCAGTAAAAATGGGAAACCAGCGCCCGGCATGCTGCGCTCGGATATGACGCCCATGGAATTTTTAACCACGGTGAGTGACGACGTCGAATCGGTCCCCGGCGCTGTGGGCATCAACAACCACGAGGGATCGGCGCTTACCGAAAACAAAGAAGCCATGAAGTTTCTGATGGCGGAACTCAAAGCGCGGAATCTGATGTTCCTCGACAGTTTTACCAGTGCGAAGAGCGTGGCCTATTCCACTGCAAAAGAGTTCGGCCTCAAATCCGGAAAACGCGATGTATTCCTGGATAATGACAGCGACAATCCGGCATCCATACGAAAACAGCTCGATGAACTCGTTGAAATCGCCCGGAGAAACGGCAAAGCAATCGGCATCGGCCATCCTCATCCGGTAACGATCATCGAACTAAGAAAGTGGCTTTCGGAAACACGCCCGCTGGGCATTGAGATCGTGCCCGTGTCGAAGCTCATGAACTAATAGGGTTCAGGGTCTAGGGTACAGGAAGAAGAGACAAGGAACGAAAAACAAGAGAGATTTTTTTCCTGGCCCCCGGCTGCCGGACCCTGGCCCCTTTTGCAATACTTCCAGTCCATCCATCATATCATGATGTATACCCTTGGAATAGAAACCTCCTGCGATGAAACAGCCGCTGCCGTGCTCCGGGATGACACCGTCCTGTCGAACATCGTGTCATCGCAGATCGATATTCATAAAAAGTACGGCGGCGTCGTACCCGAACTCGCGTCCCGGGAACATTTGAAGAATCTGATGCCGGTTATTCGCGAGGCGCTGTCCTCTGCTTCCGTTTCCCTTAAGGACATCGATCTTATCGCTGTTACCTACACCCCCGGCTTGATCGGCGCACTGCTTGTCGGCGTTTCCGCGGCAAAAGCCATCGCCTATGCGCAGAATATTCCCTTCATCGGCGTGCACCATGGCGAAGGCCACATCCTCGCCGCGCATATCGAATACCCCGGCATCGGTTATCCTTACGTAGCGCTCCTGGTTTCCGGCGGGCACACGGCGCTCTATCACGTCAAAGGACTGGGCGAGTATCGTATGCTCGGACAGACACGGGACGATGCTGCAGGAGAGGCCTATGATAAGGTCGCTAAGCTCCTGGGCCTCGAGTATCCCGGCGGGCCGGTGCTGGACCTGCTCTCGCAAGAGGGCAATCCGGCAGCGATAAAATTCCCACGCGGCCATCTTGAGGGCTTCGACTTCAGCTTCAGCGGCCTCAAGACTGCGGTCAGGAACCACATCGCGCTCTTCATGAGCAAGGACAAGGGAATCGACCCAAAACTGAATATCAGGGATGTCGCCGCAAGCTTCCAGTCCGCTGTCGTGGACACGCTGGCGGAAAAGACCGTACTTGCGGCAGCAGAGACCGGCGTGGACAAAATCGTGGTCGCCGGCGGTGTCGCTGCGAACAGTTCGCTCAGACAAAGATTTGCCGACGAAGCGGCACATCGTGGCATTACTCTCTATCTGCCGGGCATGGGCCTTTGTATCGACAATGCCGCCATGATTGCCCTCGCGGGATATCTTCACTTCAAGCGCGGCGAAACCTCTCGTCTCGACTTAAACCCCCGCCCTACCATGCCGCTCTGATTCTTTTTTCAAGAGGGCGACCCTCATGGCGCTCCAGTGCCATAGCGATAAACTCTCCGATCTTCTCTTTCCCATGACTAAAATAGTTCTTGCTATTTTCAAATATTCCTGTAATATGACGGTCGACTGTTTAACAATGCGGCAGGACATGACATGAAGCACACTCTCACGTCACCATCTCCCTGCCCTTCATATCATCGATCACTAACCCCCCTTGCTTTCAGCTCCCACTCTGAAATCGCAGCAGCATCTATGGTTGGCGAACGATGTAGTTATGCCGGTCATATTTGTGCTGGCGTCGTCTCCGTTCTCAGGGATACCGTTGTGTCCTTGCGGCCTGCACGCAAACCCCTAACGGGATTTCTGCATCCGGAATGATTGTTTTATTCCGGAGGACGAGATCAAAGGAGTAACATGTCTTTTTCAAAATTGCAGCTCAACGAACCCATCCTCAAAGCAATAAAACTCTGCGGTTATACGGCACCCACGCCGATCCAGTCCGAGGCGATCCCCCAGGCGATCGCCGGACATGATTTGATCGCCACTGCCCAGACCGGCACCGGCAAAACCGCTGCCTTCGTAATGCCGGCGCTGATGCGTCTGAGTGTACCATCGGCATCCTTGAAACGGTCCAAAGGACCGCGCGTGCTGGTACTCACGCCCACTCGCGAGCTGGCGAACCAGGTGACCGAAGCGGTGAAAACCTACGGGAAATTCATGCGGATCAGGAGCGGCGCTATCCTCGGCGGTATGCCATACTTCGAACAGCAGCGTCTTCTGTCTCAACCCGTAGACCTTATCGTGGCCACGCCAGGACGGCTGATCGACCATATGGAACGGGGCCGCATTGATTTTTCCCGGCTCGAGCTGCTCATTCTCGATGAGGCGGACCGCATGCTCGATATGTGATTCAGCGACGCAGTGGACATCATTGCCAAGGCCACCCCGGCGGACCGCCAGACTCTCATGTTCACGGCTACGATGGACAATACAATGGCCAAGCTCGCACAGCGCCTGCTGAAAGAGCCGGTGCGTATCGAGATCGCGGGAAAGAAGACCACGCTCGAAGCGATCGAGCAACGCCTCCATGCCGCCGATGACATGCAGCATAAAAGCCGCATGCTCAACCACTTGATCGCGGACAGCGCCATGACCAGGGCGATTATTTTCTCCGGGACCAAGAGGAATGCCGACCAGCTTGCCATCGAGCTCTCAGCCCAGGGGCATTCCGCAGCAGCTCTCCATGGCGATATGAGCCAGGGCGCACGAAACCGCACCATCATGAATATGAAGCGGGGCAAAATTCGCCTTCTCGTGGCAACGGACGTTGCCGCCCGCGGACTCGATGTGACCGGCATCACGCATGTGATCAATTACGACCTCCCGAAGAATGCCGAAGATTACGTCCATCGCATCGGCCGCACCGGCCGTGCTGGTGCATCGGGCATTGCCATTTCTTTTGCCTCGGGAAAAGAAGTTGATTCGCTTCGCTCGATTGAACGCTATATCGGGCAAACTATTCCCCAGCAGGTCATCCCGGGTCTGGAACCGTCTCGCCCGCTCCGTCGCACCAGCAGCGGGGGGAGCAGCAGACCGGGGACCTCATCATGGAAGCAGAAACCCGGCTTCTCAGGCAGAAAATACGGCAAGAGCGATTCCGCCCGGACTCCCTATGGGGCGCAGTCTAAGCGTAAGCCGAATGCAGAGGGTCGTTTCTCCCGGGACGCGAGACCGGCCGCGAAGAGAGATGGCGGAAAAACCTCCGACTTCCGCCCGGTAAAACAAAACCGCCAAAACCGGTGGGCGTAGTCTGATCAAATTCTGCATATTTTTAACAGGGCACCCTGCGAGGGTGCCCTGTTAATTTTTTCGTTAGTGCGTTACAATAAAATCCAATGCGAGCGGCTATCACAATAGCTTTCAAAATCGGCATGTACGTCTGGTTGCCGGTATCATTGTTTAAGCATTCCTTATTAAAAATCAAATTCATCATTGAATCCCAGGGCTAAACCAGCAGGATCATCGGCCTGGGGCTAACCGAACGCTCGACCTTTCTCATCATCCATTCCGCTCCTCGATGCCTTCTTTCTTTGCATTCTTAAAAATATAGACATGACATTTCTCAGTCTTGCAAATTCAGCCATTGATCACTTTCGCGTAAATTCAATCAGTTATGTTTTGGCACAGCTGATGCAATAACTCATGGCAAGACAGGGGAAAAGGAGGAGAGAAAAATGAGAAACTCACTTTCACGAAAAGCTGCTTACAGCGGCGCAGGATCGGGGCTGGCAGTGTTCTCGCTTTTCGGGCTGCTGCCCGGGAGTCTCCTCGGAGGCGCTGCAGGAATAAAATTCGCGGGTATGCTCTTCGGTTTTCCACTCGACCCTGGCCTCCTCTCGCGGACCATTGTGCTCAGTTCCATGCTCGTGGGCGTCCTGGTAGCGGGAGTCGTCATCGTCACGGCAGCATCCGCTGCGGGATGGCTTCTCGGCAGAGTGGCAGAAATTGGGATGTCGATGCAATCGACACACGGACACATCGATGCGCACAATAGATAACCACCTGTTCAGATAGAGAATCAGATT
Source organism: Nitrospirota bacterium (assembly GCA_027456925.1). Lineage (GTDB taxonomy): Bacteria > Nitrospirota > UBA9217 > UBA9217 > UBA9217 > JAJYKN01. Next base: position 253 of record DAIDTZ010000407.1, on the reverse strand, counting down.
GTCAGCTGCGGCTGAAAGGAGATCGCCATGAAGAACGAGACAGTGAAAGCGGGAATGAAGATCGGGGCAACGATAGGAGGGCTGGTGTTTGTCGTATTCGGGATTATGCCCGGATTCTACTTCGGGAGTTATGGAACGTTGATTCTGCTCCAGAAGCTGATGGGCGGCATGGTGGAGCCCACCCTTTTCGTGAGGGCTGCCGTGGTTATGGGTATCATGGTTGGAATCGCCTGCGCGGCGGCCGTCAGCATCG
>DAIDTZ010000406.1 GCA_027456925.1 Nitrospirota bacterium | reverse complement strand
GCCGTTGTCGGCAAGCTCGAAGCGCCCTATCTGCCGTTCACTGGAGCCGGTGAATGCGCCCTTTTCCCGCCCGAAGAGCTCGCTCTCGATGAGGTTCGCCGGAAGCGCGGAGCAGTTGACCGTTATCATCGGCCCCGCGCGCCGGGCGGGCCTGCTCTTGCTGTGAATGGCCCGCGCCAACACTCCCTTGCCCGTGCCCGTCTCGCCGAGGAGAAGCACGGTCGTGTCCTGGGGCGCCACCTGCTCGACCCGGAAAAACACGTGCCGGAGGGCATTGCTTTGCCCGATGATCTCGCCGTAGTTGCACTCTCGATAGATCACCTGCTTAAGATAGATGTTCTCAGCCTGGAACCGGTCTTTTAATTCTTTGATCTCCGCCAACGAGCTCCTGAGTGAGTCTTCCGCCCTTTTACGATCAACGATCTCCTGCGAAAGCTGCGCGTTTGCGCTGATCAACTCTCCGGACCGCTCCATCACGCGCAACTCCAGGGTCTCATTTGCCGCCTGAAGCTCCTCGGTCCGCTCAACCACCATCTTCTCAAGGTCCTTGCGGTATGCCGCGAGGTCCGCCTCAATCCGCTTCCGTTCATCGATGTCAGTGACCACGGCGAAGACCCGGCGCTCGCCCTCGATCAAACGGGCTTTGCCCGACAGATAAGCCGAGACCGCGCGGTCGTCAAATCTCAGCTCTATCTCGGTCCTTCCTTCATCCTCAATCGCCTGTTTCCAGAATGTTTCGAATTTTTCCGCGTCGGTTTCAGCCACGAACTCCTTGAAGGACCTGCCGATCAGCGACCCGGACTCAATGCCGGCGATCTTTACGAAAGCCGTGTTGCAATTCATGATCGTGCCGGTATCCGTAAGGCTGAGCGCCCCTTCATTCATCGATTCCACGAGTATACGGTAGGGTCGTTCGGCGCTCTTCAGCGTATATACCTGCTCTCCCCCGGGGCCCGAGACAAGCACGGCGTCGACCGCGCCGCTGCGGATTGCGTTCAAGGTCTCCACCGCTTCGTCGAGGCGGAGGCGGAGGTCGGCTACTTCGAGGAGAAGGGCCGCTTTTGATTTCGGATTGCGGGTTTCGGATTGCCGGTTGCGCGTCGCTGATTTCCGGCCGGCTGTATTCGTTCTTGATTTTGTTTTTTTAAAAGGCTTTTTCATCGATTCTCCGCCAATCGATTTGTTTGGTTGCGGATTTACCGAAGGCTTTCATTCCGCAATGCGAAATCGGCATTCTGCAATTTATTTCTTCGGCCTCAAATCCAGTCCGATCAAAATCTTCTCCCTGTCCGACATGTCCCCGATGAACCTCCGGAGCGGGAGCGGCAGTTTTTTGATCAGCGTCGGCGCGGCGATGATCTGCTCGCCCCTGGCCAGGACGGGCTTTTGAAAAATGTCGATGATCTCAAGTTTGTAGCGGCCCTGGAGGTGCTCTTCGCAGATCTCCCGGATATTCAAGATCGCCCTGGTCGAGCGGGGCGTAGCGCCGGTTATATAGAGCTTGAGGACGAATTTCCGGAGTTTCATTTCCCTGACCGATTTTTCCAGCTTCTTCGTCAACTTCTTCGGTTGTGCCGTGGCCATTGTTCTCTCCTATGTTGAGACTATCAGGTCAAGTCCCACAAGCACACGCTCGGTATTCGAAAGGTCGCCGATGATCTTCCGTATCGGGACCGGGAGCTTGCGTACCAGCGTAGGAATGGCCAGTATCTGATCTCCCTTTGCCAGTTGCGGGTTCTGAAGGAGGTCTATCACGTCGATGGTGTACTTGCCTTTCAGGTGCTCTTCGCACAGTTTCTTCAGGTTGGCAAAGGCCGTGAGGGACTTCGGCGTCTGGCCGGCGATATACAGGCGCAGGTTCCAGACGTCGGATGCGCCCGCGGACGATCGTTTTGCCGGCTTTGTCTTCGCTGCGGGCTTCTTCGTGCGTTTTAATGCCGCTTTCTTTTTCATCGTTTTCCCCCGGTTCAATTTCAGGTTTGCAATTTCGGATTATAATCTCAGCTCCGCGCTCCACACTCCGGATTTATTTCCTAACGTCCGCTTTCCGGGTTTTTGCGATGATCCCGCGGTCTGCAGCGAGCACCTTCTCCTTTGCTTCTTGCTGCCGGATCGCGTTCTTGAGCTCCTCTTCCCTGGATTCGAACTCAGCCCGGAGTTCCGTGATCTTCGCGTCCATGATCAGGCGGTTCCGGTCGAGTTCTTTCTGCAATCGCCCTGTGTCCTGGCTGCGTGCGACTGCTTCGGCGTTCTCCTTCAGTTCCTGCACCACGCGGGCAGCGCCCGTGTACACCGTGCCCGCGCCGACATACACATCGACCAGATCAATGCCCTTGCTCGTAATGACGAATTCCCGGACCTGGTTGGAATGCGCCATGCCCCTTGACTTGAGGATATACATCACCCGGGTGCGCTCGCCGCCGTATTCGTTATCGCGGAGGAGGATCCAGGTGTCCATGATGGACGAGATCCCGACTTCGGTCAGCTCGATCGGCCCGCTGCCGGAAGTAAGGCTCGTGCAGAGGCTGGTGATGCAGCGGAATTTGAGGAAGTCGAGGAGCCGCATGAGCATGTTCTGGACTTCGGCGCCGGACCCCACGGCGGTGAGGTTTGAAATGGGGTCGAAGACGACGACCGCGGGCGACATTTCGTTGACGATCTTGTGGATCGACACGAGATGCATTTCGAGGCCGTAGAAGGTCGGTCTTGAGCTGTGAAAACGGAGTAGGCCCTTCTTTGTCCATTTTTCCAGGTCGATGCCGATGGACCGGCCGTTCCTGATGACCTGGTTTTTCGATTCTTCAGAAGCGAGATAGAGGCACTTTTCACCCCGCCTGCAGGTTGCATCCGCAAGATGCATGGCGATGCTTGTCTTTCCCGTGCCGGCCGTGCCCGAGATGAGCATGCTGCTTCCGCGGTAGAAACCTTTGCCGCCCAGCATGGCGTCGAGGCGGGGGATGCCGGTCGCTATCATCTCGGTTGAAGCCGGGTGGTCGAGACTCACGGACGTGATCGGCATGACCGAGATGCCGCTCTCATCGATGAGGAAGGGGTATTCGTTCGTGCCGTGCACCGAACCGCGGTACTTCAGGATCCTCATGCGGCGGGTCGATATCTGGTCCGTGATCCGGTGGTCGAGTATGATGACGCAGTCGGCCACATACTCCTCAAGCCCGTGGCGCGTCAGCGTTCCATTGCCGCTCTCCGCAGTGATCATGGCGGTCACGCCTTTGTCCTTGAGCCAGCGGAACAGCCGCCGCAGTTCCGCCCGGAGGATGTTCTGGTTCGGAAGGCCTGAAAACAAGGCCTCGATCGTGTCGAGCACGACCCGCTTTGCGCCGATCGACCGTATGGCATGGTCCAGGCGGATGAAGAGGCCTTCGAGGTCGTACTCGCCCGTTTCCTCGATCTCACTCCGCTCGATGTAGACGTAATCGATGATCAGTTTTTTCTTTCTCGCGAGGTCGTTCAGGTCGAAGCCGAGGGAAGCGACGTTCTTCGAAAGCTCCTCGGCGTTCTCCTCGAATGCGACGAAGACCCCCGGTTCGTTGTACTGCCGGGCCCCCCGAACGAGAAACTCCATCGCGAGAAGCGTCTTGCCGCTGCCCGCGCTGCCGCAGATGAGCGTGGGTCTTTCCCGCGGAAGTCCTCCACCGGTGATCTCATCGAGCCCCTGGATGCCGGTGGCGGCCTTCTTCAGCCCGTGACCCGATAAAACCATGCCCGTCTTTTTCCGTGCCATGTCCGATCCCCCCTGGTTTAGTCAGTTACGAATGAAATCCTGCTCAAAATGGATAGAAAAAATCTTAAACCTTTGACAGGATAACAGGATTTACAGGAAGTTATTTAAAGCAAAATCCGCACTTACCCGATGTTATCCTGTAATCCTGTCAAAAGCTTTTCCGGCTTGTCCGGGTCTATTGTACTGCCCGGGTCTGGTGAAAAACCCCTGAGTAGAAACTCTTTATTTTGAACGGCTGATACCCTCTTTCCGCATCCTGCCGCGAAGCGTGCTGGGATTGAGACCAAGGATCGCCGCTGCCCCGTTTTTCCCCTCGATCCGCCAGTTGGTTTTTTGGAGCGCCTGAAGGATGTGGGAACGCTCCAGATCAGCAAGAGCATTATTGCCCTGCGTTTTTTGCTCCCCAATTTCCGGGGAAGTCTCGAACCGGTCCAATACCTGCAGAGACGTCCCCTGGCTCGTGATCACCGCACGCTCGATGATGCTCTCCAGCTCGCGCACGTTGCCGGGCCAGTCGTAGTCCTGGAGAAGGTTCAGGGTGTCTTTCGGAACAGTCTCGATCTTCTTTACTGTTTTTTTATTGAACTTGGCGACAAAATGATCGACAAGAAGCGGGATGTCTTCCTTGCGCTGCCGGAGCGGAGGGACCGTGATGGGGAAAACATTCAGACGGTAGAACAGGTCTTCGCGGAACGTGTTGTTCCGTATCGCCTCATCGAGGTTCCGGTTGGTGGACGCGATGATCCGGACATTGACTTTGATGGTCCTGGGAGCGCCCAGCCGCTCGAACTCGCCGTCCTGGATGACCCGGAGCAGCTTGGTCTGCAGCTCCATCGGCATGTCCCCGATCTCGTCGAGGAACAGCGTGCCGTTGTCGGCAAGCTCGAAGCGCCCTATCTGCCG
>DAIDTZ010000405.1 GCA_027456925.1 Nitrospirota bacterium | reverse complement strand
AGGACCTGAGCGCGATGTCCGGCCTTCTGGAAACGCGCAGGTTTTCCTGGACGCGGTTCCTTACGGACATCGAAGCGATCGTTCCGAGGGGCGTGGCCATGAAGCACGTGGAATTCAACGCTCATGAGCGCACCGTATCTTTCGAAGGCGCGGCGCAGTCTCCTGAAGCGCTCCGCAATCTCATCGTGGGTCTTGAACGGTCGCCGTCGTTTCAAGACCCGTTTCTCAAGCACCAGTCGCTGGAAAAGGGGAGCATCTCATTCAATGTGGTGGCAGTCTATCATGACCATGCAGGCATTGCCGCGGCTCAGGGGAAAAAAGAATAACCTGCGGACGGCGGTAACGGTGTTTGTTGTCCTTATCTGTGTGAACCTGGTCCTGTACTTCTCCCTGGTTGCGCCTTTTCGCGCGCGGCTCAGAACGGGAGAGAACAGGTACGAAGAGCTCAGAAAGCGTTACGCCGAGGCCGTCTTGTTCAAAAAGCAGAAATCATCATTCGCGGGGATCATGGCCGGCGTTCCCTCGCAGAAAGACATGCCGCTCCTGGTCAAGGACCTGGTGCAGACGGCGCGGCAGTTGAAGCTCGGCGTGGCTTCGGTCAAGTACGATATCCCGAAACGCTCGGGCGGGGAGCTCGCCATGCTTGCCTTTTCCTTTCCCGCCGAGGGGCGGTATCCCGAGATCAAGCGGTTCGTGTATGATGTCGAGACGGCCGATCGCCTGGTGGGGATCCAAAACCTGGAGCTGGAGGCCGACCAGGGGCGCGTTAAGCTCAATATGAAGCTGGTAACGTACATAAAGGGCAGTGAAGTCCGATGACGTTCACAAAGGAAAGGCAGAAACTTACCCTTGGTGCGCTGGTCGCGCTCCTTCTCCTGTTGAACGGCTACCGCTTCCTGACGTCCGATCAGCCTCGTACCGCGCCGCTTCTGTATCCGCGCGGCGCCGTTGCCAGCTCGCCGGTCCGGCAGGGGTTGTTGTCCCGCGGAAACGGGGCCGACCCCGTGAACGTTTTTCTGGAGCGCAGGGAACAGCGGTTCCCGGGCGTCAGCCGCGATATTTTCAGGATGGAGAACCCCGCTGCGCCGAAACCGAAGACGGCGGTGACGCCGACGGTGGCGCTCCCTCCTCCGGCGCCGGTGAAAACGCCCGAAGAAATCGCCGCCGAGACATCTCGGGCCGATTTATCGAGGTTTCGTTTCCTCGGGTATCTGACCGATAAAGACAGCACCCTCTTTTTATCCAGGGACGGGGAGCTGTTCATGGTGAAAAGCGGAGAACAGTTGCTCAAAAGCTACAAAGTAAAAGAAGCAACCAAGGATTATGTCGTCCTGCTCGATACCGTCACCCGGGTAGAAGTGCGCGTCGATCTTTCGGGTGGCGAGCAGGCCGGCCGGCAACAGCCGGGCCTGCGGCAGCAGCCGCAGTTCCAGCCGATGCAACCCTGAGAAGAGAGAGACTGCGGCTGTTTCAGCAACCGCAACGATAGTTGCGGTTTGCCGCGGGTCTCCGATGTATCGGGCCGCAGGATGAACGGTTTGCAGATTTTGAAGAAGTAATAAGGGTTTCAGTTTCTATTCTTTTTTGGATATCCGGAAAAGTTGGCGCGAGGAGGCAGATAATGAAGAGGTTGTTGCTACGGCTCACAGCAACCGCGCTGTTGACGGCAATGCTGGCGGGCTGCGCAGGCTCCCAGGCGTTCCAGCGCGGAGAACGGTATGCCCAGCGCGGCGAGTGGGACCTGGCGGTCAAGGAATACCGGGAAGCCAACAAACGCGATCCTAGCGATATCGAATATCGCGCCTCTTTGCTCCGGGCCCAGGATACGGCGGCAAACGAGCACTACAAAAGGGCGCGTAGTTTCGTGAAGGAACGCAAGCTCGACCAAGCCATCACGGACCTGCAGCAGGCCCTGTACCTGAATCCCACCAACGCGGCCATCCAGAACGCGCTCAAAACCGTCCTGGATATGAAGGAGGCGGAAGACCATTACCGGGCGTCACTGACCTTTGTGGAGGTCGGGAGGCTTGGAGACGCTATCAGCGAGCTGAATCAAGCCGTGGAACTGGACGTAGAGAATGTAAAATACCACGACGCCCTGGACAATTTATTGAAGAAAAAAACCGAAATCGAACCCGAGGACGCACTTACGCTGGTTTCGGACAAACCCATTACCCTGAATTTCAGGAATACCAACATCAAGGACGTCTTCGAGTTCCTCTCCAAACTCTCGGGCATCAACATCCTCTTCGATGAAGAGGTAAAGGCCCAGCCCGTGACTGTTTTCGTCAAGGATGTGTCTTTCCAGTACGCGCTGAATCTGCTCCTTTCCACGAATAAACTTTTCATGAAGAAGGTGAGCGCCGATACCATCATCATTATTCCCAAAAGCAAAGCCAAGGTCGACCAGTACCAGGACCTGCTGGTCAAGACCTTTTACATCAATAACGCCATGGCCAAGGACATGATCAACGTCATTCGGTCTACGTTGGATGTGAGAAAGGTGTACGTGAACGAAGCATTGAATTCCCTCACTATCCGTGATACCCCGGAGAAAATGAAGCTCATCAAAAAGGTCATCGCGGCAAACGACCTCAAAGAGGCGGAGGTCATCCTCGATGTCGAGATCCTCGAAATCTCGCGCACCAATACGCAGACCTATGGATGGAATTTCCAGCCGGGCCTTTCCGCGTCCGCTTCGGTACAAAACCCGTCGGGTTCGATCACTCCGGCAACGGGGGCGGGGATCGCTCTGAGCGATTTGAGCAACCTGTCGAATAAGAACATCTTCGTGACGCTGCCGAGCGTGGTCGTGAACCTGATCAAGCAGGATTCCGACACTCAGACCCTGGCCAACCCGCGTGTGCGCGTCATGAGTAACAAAAAAGCCAGTTTCATGATCGGCGACCGGATCCCCATCCAGACATCCACGATCCAGTCTACAGCAACGGCCGCCGTTACGTCGCAGTTCGAATA
>DAIDTZ010000404.1 GCA_027456925.1 Nitrospirota bacterium | reverse complement strand
GGCCAGAGACTTATGCTGTCGGCGTGTCGTGGAATGCCACCAAAGAACTCATGGTTGTGTTCGACATCAAGCAGATTAACTGGAGTGGTGTAATGAAGAATTTCAAAATGACTTATGATGGGACGGTTAGTGGTGCGAATGCGAGCATAAATTTTGCGATGCCTCAGAACTGGAAGGATCAGACGGTGTTCGAATTGGGCGCTGGCTACATGGTAAGCCCCGAATGGACATTGCGCGCTGGTTTGAATATCACCAATAACCCAATCCCGGACACATACCTGAATCCGCTGTTCCCAGCGATCGAAGAGACCCATGTAACGGTGGGCGCGGGCTATATGATCAGCAAGGCATCGAGCGTAGATGCTTCGTTTACTTATGCGCCTGAAGTCAAGGCGACCAATGGTCAGAGCGTGACCGTAAATCACAGCCAGAACAACGCGCAGGTCATGTACAGCTATCGGTTTTAACGCAAGATAGTTTCATAAAGAATCGGTTTAAAAACAGAGGAGCAATCTTCCCGTACAGGAGGTTGCTACTTTTTTTTCGATACTGTTGCATCTGCGCAGCCTCAGAAGCTGTTTCGGGTTGACTGCGTTCGATGAATGGATTATGATTGCGAACGTATACCCCATGAAAATTCTTATCATCAAACTCTCTGCCATCGGCGATGTTGTCCAGACGCTGCCTGCGCTCGAAGCCATCAAGAAAGTCCATCCCGAAAGCGAAATAACCTGGGTGGTCGAGGAAGCAGCAGCAGGCATTCTCGAGGGGCATCCTCTTATTAACCGGCTATTGATCTCACGTCGGAAAACCTGGCTGCGCCTGCTCAGGAATCCGATTACGGCTTATCGAGGGTTCGGAGGCATCATCGGGTTTGTCCGCGACTTGCGAAGCGTCCGCTATGATATCGCCATAGACTTCCAGGGGCTCTTCAAGAGCGGGGTCGTCATCGGTATTGCCCGCGCCGATCGCAAGATCGGTTTTGACCGCACGCGCGAGTTTTCCTATTTGTTTCTGAACTAACGACTGCCGGCCTATGATATCGAAAAACACGCACTTGACCGGTATCTCGACGTTGCGCGGTATCTCGGCGCAAAGGACCCGTCCCCCTCGTGCACGCTGTCCCTAGAACAGGAGCTCGCAACGATCAGGCGGAGGCTTGCAAGTATAAAACCGTCCGGCCGGAGGCTTGCGGTCATGAACCCCGCGGCGCGGTGGAAGACCAAGCTCTGGCCGGAGCCGAACTTTGCCGATTTGGCGGACCGCTTGATCCGGGAAAAAAACATGATGGTAATATTTACGGGAAGCGTTGATGACCGCAGAATGAACGAACGAATCCGCGCATTGATGAAGCGAGGGGATGCCGTGAACTGGGCAGGGGAGACGACGCTCAAGGAACTGGCTGCGCTGGCGTTGCTGTCGGACGTGTTCATCACCACGGACACCGGCTCCATGCATCTTGCCGCAGCCGCCGGCGCGAAGGTTGTGGCGCTCTTCGGCCCCACGGCCCCCTGCAGGACCGGCCCGTACGGCCCTTTAGGCACGGTGATACGCGCGGGGATCGATTGTTCGCCGTGCTTTCAGAGGACCTGTGAAAACGATATGAAGTGCATGGCGGGAATTACTGTCGAGGAAGTAATGAGAAAATTGCCGTTGTAAGAATAACCGGCTTGCTGTCGCCGCCTTAACAGAACCCTATTCCCGCCGTCCTGTCGATATATTTAAGAATTTGCTCCAGAGTGAGCCGCCGGTCATCGAGCGCCCAGAAAAAAAAGTCATCAACGGACTTAAAAGGCCCGAATGCCGATTGGTGCGACGCGAGGATGCCCGCGGCGGATTTATCCACAACGGTCTGGTTTGCGGACTCCAGCTGGTCCAGCTCCCTGGGAAAATCCTCATACCAGGCAGCATAACTTTTCCCTTTGGCCTTGCCGATGCGGTCCTTGATCATGTTCAGAACAGTTCGGTAAAGGCCCGCCTGGTCCTTCAACATGTGCTGTGGATCGATCAGGATCGAATGCATGCCGATGGCCTGAGTCATCTCCGCGTAGCGCCCCTGTTTAAAGAGATCCTCCAAATAAAGTTTGAGTGCCTCAGTTTTTTCAAGATTCGAGACTAGTACGACTTCGGGCATGGCCGCATACCTCCCCTTCAAGACATAACTTCATATACGATTGATCGAATTCTATACTATGTCCGGTGTGTATGCAAGATTTTTTCGTCGAAGAAGTGTTTTAAGCGGTTCGACAGGCTCACCACGAACGGATAAAAATCCATTGTTTCAATGTCCTCTCCGTTCGCCCTGAGCCTGTCCAAGGGTGAACGGAGGGTTTTTCAACAGCCTGCCTGAATCCAAGGCCCTGATTTATTGTTTCTTTTCTTCGATTTTCTTTGCTTCGACCTTATCGTCGTCTTTCTCTGCCATGGCTTTCTTGAATCCCCGTATGCTCTTCCCGAGGCTCTCGCCCAATTCAGGCAGTTTTCCCGGACCGAAGATGATCAAAACGATCACGAGAATCAGAAGCAAATGCATCGGCTGAAACAGTCCTCTTTCCATTTTTTATTCCTCCAGTAAGTTGTGTCACTTTTTGATTTCGCGCGAAGATGGCGGCTTTTTTTTCACGGACGATAATATGAACAGTAGGATAATAAGAATCCATACAAATTTCAATGTTAAGAGCGTGAACGATAAATAGATAAATTGCTTTATCGACTTCATCACCAAACTTGCAGCCACGATGAGGCCGACGATGAGTAATAGTTTATCAGATTTCATAGCGAGGGTCGAAATTGAATTATACTGTAAATCTTTTTAGCCCCCTCTGCAACCTATTTTTTGCCCACTGTCAGTCGGATACCGTCGGGCTCGCCGGCCGGTTGGTTTGGAATCCCCGGCAAGATGAAATCCCGATAGTTTAGATTGATACCTGTTGACAAAAAATCATAAAACTGATAAATTGACTTTTGCTATAATACTTGATTTTATTGAATTATTTAACAGCTGTTAACGGAGAACATCGTGAAAGTCGTTATCCTTGCCGGCGGTTTTGGGACCAGAATTAGTGAAGAATCTCACGTAAAACCAAAACCCATGATCGAGGTCGGCGGAAAGCCCATCCTCTGGCATATCATGAAGATCTATTCCCATTTCGGATATCACGATTTCATCGTTTGCCTGGGATACAAGGGATATATCATCAAAGAGTTCTTCTCTAATTATTTCCTGCACTCCAGCGACGTCACCTTTGACCTGAAACAGAATACCATGGAAATCCATGAGCGTTATGCCGAGCCCTGGAAAGTGACGCTTGTTGATACGGGCGCCCAAACCATGACGGGCGGGAGAATAAAGCGGGTTGCGCCGTATATCGGCAATGAAACGTTCATGCTGACCTATGGCGATGGAGTATCCAACGTGAATATCACCGATCTGGTGCGATATCATCAGAGCAAGGGAAAAGCGGCAACAGTGACCGCTACACAGCCATCCGGCCGTTTTGGTTCGCTCAGCATCAAAGCGGGAGAGATCGTAGACTCATTCCAGGAAAAGCCGGCCGGCGACGGGTCGTGGATAAACGGAGGGTTCTTCGTTCTTGAACCGCGCGTGCTCGCGACGATTTCCGGAGATGCAACGATTTTTGAAAAAGAGCCGCTGGAAAGCCTTGCCCAAAGCGGCCAACTTGTGGCCTATAAGCACAGCGGTTTCTGGCAGCCCATGGACACTCTTCGCGACAAAAACCATCTTGAAGAGCTTTGGAGCTCAGGGAAAGCGCCGTGGAAAGTATGGGAATGATAAATACAGTTCATAGATCATTGCCGATGGCTCGTGAGAAATGCTGATAGCTCGTGATTTCTGGGCGGGGAAGAAAGTTTTCCTCACCGGCCATACCGGTTTCAAGGGTTCGTGGCTCAGCTTGTGGCTTCACTCCCTCGGCGCTCAGGTGCACGGTTATGCCTTAGAACCTCCGACAAACCCCAGCCTGTTCGAGCTCGCCAACATAGGTCCCCTTGTTCAATCAACGATCAGGGACATTAGAGACCGGGAGTCCTTGCCCCGCGCGCTCGTGTCCGCAAAACCGGATATCGTCATTCACATGGCGGCACAACCCCTCGTCAGGGATTCGTACAAGATCCCCGTCGAGACCTACGAGATCAACGTCATGGGCACGGTCAACCTGTTCGAGGCGGTCCGATCGTGCACAACCGTCAAAGCGGTCATCAATGTCACGACCGACAAGTGCTACGAAAACAAAGAGTGGGTATGGGGATACCGGGAAGGCGAGCCGCTCGGCGGCTACGATCCCTATTCGAACAGCAAGGCCTGCTCTGAACTGGTAACTTCCTCGTATCGCAGTTCCTACTTTAATCCGAAAGACCATGCGTCTCACGGGGTGGCAATAGCTTCCGCGCGCGCCGGAAATGTCATCGGCGGCGGGGACTGGGCCACGGACCGGCTTGTCCCCGACTGTGTGCGGGCGGTCCTCAAAGACAAAAAGATCCTGATCCGAAATCCTTACGCCGTACGGCCATGGCAGCACGTGCTGGAACCATTAAGCGGCTACCTGGTCCTGGCGCAAGAACTGTATGAAAACGGCCCGCGATATGCCGGGGCCTGGAATTTCGGGCCTGATGACAGTGATGCGAAATCCGTGGAATGGATCGTGAAAAGCCTGTGCGCAAAATGGGGCGATCGCGCATCCTACGGGATTGACAAAGGGGAGCATCCTCATGAGGCTTATTATCTGAAGCTTGATTGTTCAAAAGCCAAAGCGGAACTCCGGTGGCGGCCTCAATGGAATTTGGACAAAGCCATTGACAGTATTGTTGCGTGGACGCGGATCTACAGACAAGGCGGGGACATAGGCAGGACATGCAGGGAACAGATTAACGAGTACTCAAAAACCCAGTCTGAGGGGCAACGTGGTTGACAACAACATAATGGATCAACAATTGCGGGAACAGGTCATTAGCGCCGCGCTAAAGTATTACGAATTCAAACATAAAGAGAAAAAATCATTTTCACCCGGCGACCGCATCGCTTATGCAGGCCGTGTGTTCGATGAAAAGGAAATAGCAGCCCTCGTCGATGCTTCGCTC
>DAIDTZ010000403.1 GCA_027456925.1 Nitrospirota bacterium | reverse complement strand
GCTGCAAGAACCGCCGCAGTGCAGTCCTTCACGCCGGTGGAGATGAACTTCCTCTGGGTAAGCGAAGTTCCGCCCTGGCAAAAGACACGGGCGATCTTAGGCTCCACCTTCTCCGCCTTTTTACCCGTGATTACGGCGATCTTCTCGGCAACCGCTGATTTACCGGGGGCGCACATGCTTACCGCGACATCGGGGTTGCCCACGACCGCTTCAGCGTATCCCATGCAACCGGCGAATCCGCAGGCCCCGCAGTTTGCGCCGGGCAGGGTCTCGCGGACCTGCTCGACCTTGGGATCTACTTTCACTACAAATCGTGCGGCGACAATGGCAAGTGCTATGCCGAAAACGATGCCGCGCCCGGCGAGCACGATCAGCGTCACATATACCGTGGACGCGGGCACGGTTCCGGCTGCCTCCGCCGCGCCTTCGACACCGACTTTCGGGAGGAGATTGTTAAAAAAAATGCTTGCAGCGTGGTTCAGCATCTGCAACAGGATCTTCGTCATTTGTTCATACATGGTTAGGTACCTTCTTCGTTCAGATTCTTACAGCGTAATCATGCCGGAAAAACCGAGAAATGCCAGGGCAATCAGCCCGGTCAGAACGAACGAAATGGGGAGCCCCTGGAATGACTTGGGTACATCGGCAAGCTCCAGTTTCTCCCGGATGCTCGCCATAATAATGAGCGCAAGGCTGAAACCAAGGCCGGATCCCAAAGCGAGCGCCATACTCTCGAAAAGGCCGTAGTTCTCATCGGCATTAAGAAGGGGAACGGCCAGAATAACGCAGTTCGTCACGATGAGAGCGAGGTAAATGCCCAGTTTATAATACAGCGCCGGAGCGACCTTCTTCATGATCGTGTCAGCAGCCTGCACGAAAGCGGCAACCGTTCCGATGAAGATCACGATCTTCAGGAATCCCAGGTGGTAGGGGACCATGACATAGGTGTAGATAATCCAGTTGAGAACCGCCTGAATGAGCATGACGGCCGTGAAGGTGAAGCTCATTCCAACCGCCGTTTCCATTCTTTTCGTAACACCGAAAAAAATGCAGAGGCCCAGATAGCGGGAAAACACGAAATTGTTGATGAGTGCGGATGCAATAAATATGGTTAGTACATGCTGCCACATGGCAAACCTCCGAGTAAAATCATTTCGGAATTCAGATTTCGGATTTTAATCCCTCATTCCGCAATCCGCATTCCGCAATTCTAGTGTCCCCCGCTGCTCGCCCCCGTGCCGCCGAAGAACTTCCGATCTATCCAGTTGAGCCAGCCCATCATGAGGCCCATGGCGAAGAACCCGCCTGTAGGCATGATCATGATGAGCAGCGGTTTTACGGGCAGGATCTGGACGCCCCAGAACGATCCTTTGCCCAGAAACTCCCTGAACACGCCGAGCAGCATCAGGGCGAGGAGAAAGCCCAGCCCCATGCCTACCCCGTCAACGAAGGACGGCAGGAGCTTGTTCTTGCTCGCGAACATCTCCGCCCGCGAAAGGATGATGGCAAAGGCAACGATGAGCATGATGTAGAGGCCCATTTCCTTGTAGACCGTCCGCTGGTAGGCCGACATCACCAGGTCGATAACCGTGACCCAGGTGGCGGTGATGAAAACGTAGGAGGGAATACGGACTTTCGGATTGATAAAGTTCCGCAAAAGGGAGACCGTTACGTTCGTCATCGTCATGACGAACAGGACGGCGACGCCCATCAGGAATCCGTTTTTCACGCCGCTCGTAACGGCCACGGCCGGACAGAGCGAAAGCGCAAGCCTGAATACGGGGTTTTCGCCGAAGATGCCGTTTTTGAACAGCGTCCCTAAGCTGACATTATTGCTCACTTCGCCACCTCCTGCGCCGCAGTCTTTATGCCCGCGCCGTACTTGTCTACCAGCAACTGAACGGCTGCTTTCACGCCGTTCGTAACGCCGCGGCTCGAATAGGTAGCGCCGGACACTGCCTGGATGTTCTCCTTGGTCTCGCCTTTGATCAACACGATCTGCGAAAGGACCTTGCCCTTGAACTGGTCGAGAAAACTCTTTTCCAGGACCTGGTCACCGAGACCCGGCGTTTCGTTCATATCCAGGATCTTGACCTCCCTGATTTTCATGTCGGGACTGAGCGAGACAAGCATTTTGATGAAGCTCGAATATCCCTTGCCTGCGGTCTCGGCGATGTACTCTACCGGTTTTCCGCCTGCAGTCGCTTGATAGTACTCGTAGGACTTGTTGTCAGCGCTCCACGTGCCCGCAACTTTGATGGGGTCGGTCGCATCGGGCGCCATCTCTTTCAGGGCCTCTTCCTTTTCCTTCTTCTCGGCCTGGTACCGGACGGGATACGTATACCGGTAGGTCACGCTCATAATGATGCCCGCGACCACGAATATCGCGACGAGCGGCAGGGTAATCTTCAGTATGTCCTTCATTTCTTCACCCCCTTGGCCTCGGCCTTGCCGAAGACCCGGCTCCGCATGGCCCGGTCAAGGAGTGGCGCAAAACAGTTCATGAGAAGGATGGCGAACATCACTCCTTCGGGATACCCTCCCTTGAGTCGGATAAGAACCGTAAGCGCTCCTGCGCAGATGCCGAACACGATCTGCGCGCTTCGAACCGAAGGTCCTGTCACGTAGTCCGTCGCCATGAAGAATGCCCCGAGAATAAGTCCTCCGGACATCATATGGAGAAGCGGGTCTCCGGTCATAAGGCCGTCATGACCTCCGAAAATCCAAGTGAGGATCCCTACGGTGGCGATAAAAGGA
The DNA here is from genome assembly GCA_027456925.1 of Nitrospirota bacterium. Taxonomy (GTDB): domain Bacteria; phylum Nitrospirota; class UBA9217; order UBA9217; family UBA9217; genus JAJYKN01. The sequence continues at coordinate 6,590 of DAIDTZ010000403.1, read as the reverse complement.
ATGGGTACATGCCAGGTGATGTATCGTTTCATCAACAGGAACGCAGCGCCGAGCAGCAGGGCGGCGACCGACGTCTCGCCGAGCGAGCCCGCTCTGTTTCCGACAAAGAGGTCCTGGTAGAGAGCAGCTTTTGTGTGGTAAATTTCGAGCAGCCTCGCAATCCCTTCTTCCTTCAGGATGACCAGGGGCGTGGCCGTGGTCTTGGCGTCAAGGGCCATAAATGTCGTTACCGGCGCGACGAACGTGGTCATGATTTTTGCGAAACTGACCAGGACGAAAGCACGTCCGACCAGCGCGGGGTTGAAGATGTTGTAACCGAGACCGCCGAAGAGGTGTTTGGCGATCATGATCGCGACAACCGATCCTACGAAGGGGATGTACAGCGGCGCGTTGGCCGGGAGGTTCAATGCCAAAAGCAGGCCGGTCAGGAACGCGCTCCCGTCGGAAAGCGTAATGGGCTTTTTCAATAGCCATTGCATCCCGGCCTCGGCCAGGAGAGACGTTACGAGGCAGACGAGAATGACCATGACGGCAGGCATGCCGAAATAGTACACGGACATGAGCGACGCTGGAATGAGCGCGCCGCTCACGGTCCACATGATCTTCGCGGTGCTTTCCTCGTCGTGCATGTGTGGCCCGATCGATACGATCAGTTTCGGTTGCTCTTTCGCTTGTACCAGCGCAGGTGCTTCCATCGAGTGTCCTTTCTTCAAGACGCATGGTGCAGAGGGCAGAGAGCGTAACGAAGTATTCGACCGCATTTCCCCCATGCTCTTTGCGCTTTGCTCTCGGCGTTTCTAGTTTTTCTTCTTCGCCAGTTCCTTCTTGGCCTTTTTCACCCAATGGACCATGGGCCGGTTGGCGGGGCAGACAAAGGTGCAGGAACCGCATTCAAAACAATCCATCAGGTTGTACGCTTTGGCGTCTTCGTAATGTCCCTTCTCGATGTAGAGCCCGAGGTAGGAAGGCTGTAGCTTCATGGGGCAGGCGTCGATGCATCTGCCGCAGCGGATGCAGGGCCCGTAGGAATTCGTATTTACCTCGTTCTTGGGAAGGACGGTGATGCCTGACGTGCCCTTGATCACCGGCACGTCCAGCGTATACTGGCTCATGCCCATCATGGGGCCGCCGGAAATCACCTTGGCCGCTGTATCGGTAAGACCGCCGGCCTCTTCGATAAGCTGGGAGAACGGGGTGCCGATCCGGGCCAGGAAGTTCTTCGGTTCCCGGACCCCGCGGCCGGTAACGGTCACATAGCGTTCGACAAGCGGCCTGCCGTAGCGTACCGCATTGTAGATGGCCTCGGCGGTGCCGACATTCTGCACAACGACACCAACATCCATGGGCAGCCCGCCGGCCGGCACTGTTCTGCCGGCAATGGCCTTGATCAGCATTTTTTCGGCGCCCTGGGGGTACTTTACCTTGACCGGCCAGACCTTGACCTCAGGCGATCCCGCCGCTGCCTTCGTCATGGCTTCTATGGCGTCGGGCTTGTTCGATTCGATGCCGATGTAGCCCTTGCTCACGTTCAGGATGCGCATGAGGATCTTGAGACCTTCGACGATCTCCTTGGACTTCTCCAGCATGAGCCGATGGTCCGATGTAAGGTAGGGTTCGCACTCGGCGCCGTTCAGAATCACCACGTCGATCGGCTTCTCCTTGGGCGGGGAAAGCTTGACATGCGTCGGAAACGTTGCCCCGCCCATGCCCACGATGCCTGCATCGGCGACCAGCTTTTTAAGTTCATCGGGGCTCAATGTCAGATAGCCGGGATTTTCCTTAAGGCCCCCGATCCATTCATCCTTGCCGTCGCTCTCGATCACAACGGCGGGGATATCCATGCCGAGGATGTGCGGGAAATTGCCGAGGGCAACCACTTTGCCGGAAACCGAGGCATGGACCGGCGCGGAAACAAAACCGGCGGTTTCACCGATCTTCTCTCCTTTTTTTACTTCCTGTCCGATAACAACGATTGACTTGGTGGGGGCGCCGATGTGCTGGCTTAAGGGAATGATTGCTCTCTTGGGGATCGCTGCAGTAACCGTGGGTTTGTGTGCGGTAAGCTGCTTATTATCAGCAGGATGCACACCTCCGCTGAATGTATCTTTTGCTTTTACGGTTGTGGCTTCCATCAGTCTCACCTGCCATGATTTAATGAACGTAGGAATTACAGCTTGAGAATCCAAAAAGCCGCACCGTTTATAACAGAACGGCGTCAATGTGTCAAGCGAATTTTTCCCCGGAACCATTAAGAATCATTCTAAAACCTTTTTATTTCAAAACGTTGATGCGGATTGCGCTCCTTGAAGGTTATCTGGATGCAGCGGGCGAACACGAGGGTGTTAAATCTTGAGGGAGGCGAATGCCGCGAGCAGGAGAAAATTTCACGTGGGAACAGCTCCGGCCCTATCCGATATCGAAAGCTACTTTATATCTCGTTGAGCTGTCAAAAGGCGTCGTGACATGCAGGGATGCGATACTCGTGACCGAATTCAGTCCCAAAGCCGGCCCGGAAAAAAGCAGGATCACAGGGCCGCCTAAGGCGCGCTCCTGAAATCCCGCAAGTGACCGATGTCGTCGTTACGCTACCTGGACAACTTCCTTAACTGCCGGGATTTGCTCTTTCAGCATTTTTTCGACACCCATCTTCATCGTCATGGTAGACATGGGGCAGGAGCCGCAGGCCCCCTTCAGCCGCACCTTTACAACGCCGCTTGCATCTACGCTCACGAGTTCGATATCGCCTCCGTCCCGCTGGAGCATGGGTCGTACTTTTTTGAGTGCCTCTTCAACTTGCTCTTTCATGATTTATCTCCTTCTTTGGATATGGCGTCATGCTGCTTGATGATTCTATTATATCCCTTTTTACTCCTGATTCATAGAATTTTCTATGATCAAGATCATACCCGGCTTGGCTGCGCCATTTTTATTGACTTACGCCGCCCCTTCTGATAAAAATACCTTATTGTAAAGGTAAAAGCGGCGCTCCATGATAAACTTACTCATCATAGGCATCGGCGGGTTCATCGGGGCCGTCACGCGGTACGAGGTAGCGATCTGGATCGGCCAGCGCTGGGGCCGCAGCTTTCCCCTCGGGACCTTTATCATCAACGTCTCCGGCAGTTTTCTCATCGGACTGCTCATGACCCTGATGGCCGAACGGTTCACGGAAAATCCGCAGTGGCGCCTGCTGCTTGTCGTCGGCTTCCTCGGGGCGTATACGACCTTCTCCACGTTCGAGTACGAGACCGGCGCGCTCCTCACGGACGGTGAGTGGCTCTACGCCGGCGTGAATGTGATCGCAAGCGTGTTCGTCGGCTTCACAGCGCTCAAACTCGGAGAAATCATCGCAAAGAGCATTTAAGGAGAGGACCATGGTAAAAAGCGGAGCTGCAAAGAAGCTCACCATCTACCTCGACGAAGGGGACAAACTCCATGGGAAACCCGTCTATGAGGTGCTCCTGGACATCTTCTTCAAACGCAAAATAGCCGGCGCCACGGTATTCCGCGGCATCGAAGGCTACGGGAGCGACGGGGTCTTCCACACGGCAAAGATGCTCGAACTTTCAACAACCCTGCCGGTCAAGATCGAGGTTGTGGATTCGGAAGAAATGATCAACGATGTACTGGAGGACGTAACCTCGATCGTGGAGAAAGGGCTTATCGAAGTAAGCGACACGACTGTTATCAAGTGCTGCTCCAGGAAAAAATAACCTCCTGCCCCATCGCGTGCATTCCCTGCGCTATGACCGAAATAGCGACGGGGCAGCATCATGAATCCCTATGACCATCCAATCCCTCGACACGCAGCTGCTGCTTTTGATCAATCACGGCCTGTCGAACTCCCTGTTCGATATTCTCATGCCCGCGCTTTCTCAGCGCGGCTATCTTCTGGTCATCCCCTTTCTTCTTACCATGCTCCTGCAAGGAGCACGCAGGAGCAATGAACAGAGCAAGGCCTATATCGCAACTGCTGTCTGGATTTTCCTGATTGCCTGCCTGGCCGCGTATCTCTCGGGGTTCGTGGAGGGTTGGATGAAAGATGCCGTCGCTCGTGTCCGGCCATGCCGCGCGATTAAGGGAGTCAGGCTGATCACGGCCTGTCCCAAGTCATTTTCCATGCCTTCGGGCCACGCGATCAGCTCTTTTTCCTTTGCCCTGCCGCTTTTCTATCTGACAAAGAGGTTCATGGACCTTGCCTGGCGGCTCTATCCGCTGCTCCTGGCTTCAGCCATCGCTTTTTCACGAGTTTACCTGGGGGTCCACTACCCGACCGACGTTCTCACGGGAGCTCTCCTGGGAACCGCTATGGGAACGGCTTTATCGCTTGCGTACCAATGGATATCTGCTGAGGAGTTTATAACAAGGGAGAGGCGGTAAGAGCGGTTATTCTTTCCATCCGTGGTTGCCGATGAGCGGGACGAATACGCAGGGAATGCTTCGCTCCGTGACAGGCCCTGCGGGGGTTTTTACGATTTTTAAAAGCGTCTGTCCGAACCTCTCTCCAACAGGAATTACCATCCTGCCGCCTTCTTTGAGCTGTTCAACGAGCGGTGCAGGCACGTCAGGTGCGCCGGCCGTGACCATGATGGCATCGAAGGGCGCCATTTCTTTCCACCCATAGGTCCCGTCATATACTTTAATAGCCACGCTCCGGTAGCCGAGCCGGTCGAGCGACTGGCGGGCCCGATCCGCAAGCATCTTGATGCGTTCCACGGTGTAAACCTTTTCACACAACTCGGAAAGCACAGCGGCCTGATAACCGGAACCCGTGCCGATCTCAAGCACGCGCTCGTGTCCCTTGAGTTCCAGCTGCTCCGTCATGAGCGCGACCATATAGGGCTGGGACATGGTCTGGGCCTCCCCCAGCGGGAGCGCGCTGTCCTGGTACGCCATGCCGCGGATGGCCTCGGGCAGGAACTCGTGACGCGGCACCTTGCGCATGGCTGCAAGCACACGCTCGTCCTTTACCCCCCGGGCGATGATCTGCTCTTCCACCATCCGGCTGCGCTCTTTTTCGTAGTTGATCACTCGGCGCTCCCGCGCCCGGAGATCTCCCCGTAGGACATCTTTTCCAGGGAACGCAGCCCGTCGAATGACGCATAATCCGTCATGTCGAGGTGGAGCGGCGTGATCGACACGAACTTCCGGTCAACGGCATCCAGGTCCGTGCCTTCTTCCCGTTCCCAATCCGGCTCACCTCCGCCGATCCAGTAGTACTTCTTCCCGCGCGGGTCTACGCGTTCCACCGTCATCTGGTGATAGATCCGCTTCCCCAGCCTCGTGATGAGCGTTCCCTGCATTTTATCGATCGAAAGGTTCGGGACGTTGATATTGAGGAGCGTGCCTCCGGGAAGCCCCTGCTCCAGTATCCGGCTTGCCGTGCGGACCGCGACCTCCGAAGCTTCAGCGAAACGAAAATCCTCCCGCGCAGCCAGGGAAATCGCAAAGGAAGGGATTCCGAGCAAAATACCCTCGATCGCCCCGGCAACGGTCCCCGAATACGTAACGTCGTCTCCCAGGTTCGGCCCCTTGTTGACGCCGGAGACCACGAGCCGGGGTATTTCCTTCAAGAGCCCCTTGACCGCGATGTTCACGCAGTCGGTCGGCGTGCCATTCACGCTGTAGATCGATTCCTTGATCTCTTCGATCAGGAGCGGGCGGTGAAGGGTCATGGAATGGCCGGCCGCGCTCCGCTCCCGGTCCGGAGCGACGATCACGACCGTGTCGATCTCGCGCAAACGTTTTGCGAGAATCAGGATGCCGGGGGAGTATACGCCGTCGTCATTGGTAACCAGGATCATGTGAACGTCTCCAGAGATTTATCGTTGTCCTTATCGAATTCCAGTGAATCCTTCCACCCATTTCGGTTCTTTCTTACCCGTGATTGAGGTAAATGAATCGCGCAAAATATTTTTCGTCTGAAGATCGTGTTGTGGCGATGCATGTTTCAACCCGTAGATGAGCATATAACAATAGGGCAGGGGCCGACAACTCCACGTACAACTATGCAGCATCGGCAGTTCTGAAAAATAAGAATTACGGGTTGTAACATGAGAACGCGCGAGTGAGGCGAACCTCTTTTTTTATGCCTCGGTATCATTCCGTTTTGTTAGATACAATACCGGTTTTCACTTCGTCCTGCCTTTCCTGCCGGCTTTAATCATCCGTTTTGATTTGAGATTGTAAAAGCAAAAGCAGGGCAGTTCCGAATATCGGCATTAACTGCTTTCTGGATTCATCGCTGCCTTGGATAAATTCGGGAAGTACTGAATAGCACGTCCTAAAAAGTTCTTCCACTTCCTCTTTTGCAGTGTTGACAATTTGGCCCGGTATCTGCGTCGCTATCCTGGAAACCTCAAGAATATCCTGTCTTGGGGCTTCATCGTTGCCCGCTGCCTCGATCCTTTGAGCAAGATGCTGCGCGATCAACCTTTCTGTCAGCTCGTTGGTGTCGAGCGTAATGCCCTCCTTGCTCACCGCTTGTGCAATTCCAAGCATTATCAACAGGCTGAAGCCGATAATGACCGGCGCATCTCCAGGCAGCGCATCGCTCGAAGAAAGACTGCTTCGTCCCAGAAGTCGAAGCG
>DAIDTZ010000402.1 GCA_027456925.1 Nitrospirota bacterium | reverse complement strand
CATTCTGCTTTTGTTTTTGACCAGCAGGGTCCGAGGATCTCTTCGAGGTCGGCTTCGGGTGTCGCGGCAATGGGCTTGATGTTGAATTTCTTCACGAGCACGTCGAGCACATTCGGGGTGATGAATGCCGGGAGGGTGGGCCCAAGCCTGATGTCTTTGATTCCCAGATGCAACAGCGTGAGCAGGATTGCCACTGCTTTTTGTTCATACCAGGAGAGGACGAGCGAGAGCGGCAGTTCGTTCACGCCGACGTTAAAGGCCTTGGACAGGGCCAGAGCGATCTGGATCGCCGAATAAGCGTCATTGCACTGGCCGATGTCGAGAAGCCGCGGAATGCCGCCGATGTCTCCCAGCTCCTTGTCAAAGAACCGGAACTTGCCGCAGGCCAGGGTCAGGATTATTGTGTCCTTGGGCGCTTTTTCCACGAACTCGGTATAGTAATTCCTGCCGGGCTTGGCGCCGTCGCATCCGCCGACCAGGAAAAAGTGGCGGATCTTTCCGGCTTTTACCGCATCGATCACCTTGTCTGCAACGCCCAAAACCGATTTTCGCGCAAACCCGGCGAACACTTCTTTGCCCGGCGCGTCTTCAGTGAATCCGGGAAGAGCAAGGGCTTTCTCGATCACGGGCGTGAAGTTTCCGTCTGCGATATGGGCCACATCGGGCCAGCCCACAAGGCCGGCGGTAAAGAGGTTGTCTTTATACGAGGCAAGGGGTTTCTGGATGCAGTTCGTGGTCATCACGATGGCGCCGGGGAAGTGCACAAATTCCTTGTGCTGGTTCTGCCAGGCAGTGCCGAAGTGGCCGAAGAAATGCGGGTACTTCTTCAGGCTCGGATAGCCGTGGGCCGGAAGCATTTCGCCGTGGGTATACACATTGATCCCCTTGCCCTCGCTCTGCTTCAGGATCATGTCGAGGTCCTTGAGGTCATGGCCCGATACGAGAATGGCCTTGCCCTTTTTTGCTCCGAGCGGCACCTTGGTCGGGATTGGATGGCCGTAGGCGCTTGTATTGCCGGCGTCGAGGATCTCCATGGTCTTCAGATTGACTTCTCCGCACTTCAACACGAGCCCGATCCATTCGTTCAGTCCCAAGTCCGTCCTGGTCATGGCTGATAATGCTTCGTGCATAAAGGCATACACGATATCGTCGGTTTTGCCGAGGATCTGGGCGTGATCAGCGTAGGCGGCAACTCCTTTCAGGCCGAAAAGCAGGATGTCTTGAAGGGATTGGATGTCCGGGTTGATTGCGACGTCGGGGATTCTCTCTACGACCTTTCTGCCCTGTTTCACCAGATTCTCCCGGGACGTCTCGGGTAGAAAAGACGCGCTCCCATGGCTAAGGTCTGTTTTGCCGCCTGCTGCTTTTACTTTCGCTTTCAGTTGTTCGCGAAGCTCGACGCTTTTCTGAATGAGGCCTTCGAAACGCTGGGGATCGAAATCAACGTTCGTGAGCGTTGAAAAGAGCGCCTTTGCCGTAAAAACGTTGACGTTTTGGTCAAGAACTCCGGCTTTTCTTCCCTCAACCGCGTAAAGCGAGAGGCCTTTCAGGCTGTAGATCAGCAGGTCCTGGAGCGCAGAGAGCTCCGGATCCTTTCCGCAAACACCGATCTTGGTGCATGCCTTACCGTTTGATGCCTGTTCGCATTGATAACAAAACATGGTTGCCCTCCATAAGAGTATTTTCATCACGATCGTGATGTAGGCCGATTATAGGGGAAGACAGGATAAGTAGTTATGACGGGCATCATAAGAGCTGCATTTTTTTAAACTATTACGGGAGGGCAGTAAAGGAATGAACATAGAAAAAGCACTTAGACACAGAAGAAGCGGATTAACATATGATAAAAGCGGATACATTCGAAAGCAAGTCAATCACCTATTGGGTGAACTGATCTTTAAAAAAATCCAACCGTATCCGACTCTTATCAGATTTTATCCGTGTCAAATGCCGTTTTTAGGATCAGGGGAAAGGCAGTTTTCCATGGAGCAGCCGGTTTCGGATGCCATTTGGCGTTGTTCCACGTGGAACAACGTTTACACCTGGCCGAGTTCCCCGCCCGCAGGGCTGACTCTAAGCGAGCCGAGCGATACATGACGGATACCCGAAACATCCTTCAAGGGCGTAATTACCCTGATGGACAGCTCCTTCAGATCGATAGTGCGCAGGATCCCGAGTCCCAGGCAGAGGTTTTGGTCGTCGTTCAGGCCGACGAGCAGATGGTCCAGCTCCGACCGCCTCATGATCATGACCTCCCGGACATTGTACTGCTCCCTGGCTGTAAAGAGCTCGGTTTCCGCATACTCTCCCTCGGTAATAAGGAACAACCGGTCTGCGGAAAGCTCGGCGTGGATCACGATCGCCTGGAAGATCTTCGAAAGCCTGTTAATATCCCTGAAGCCGAGCCGCTCTCCCGTACCGAGACCCGGTCCGTGAATGCCCACGTCATGAAGCGCTATGTCCTGGAAATCGGCGCCTCGAAAATATTCCTTGAAGCGCTGTTCTCGGCTAGCTCGCCGGGCTTCGTTGGTCGAAGGCCGTGCATCGGGCGATATGGGGAGCCGGCGGATCAGCAAGCCGGCACGATGCGAATGGGGCGCCAGAAGATGCTCGACCTCATTCCCTTTTTGCAGCGCAATGACATAACGAGGCGAACTTATGTCGATCTCATGATACTTGAGCTCCCGCGCAGCGCCGCCGTTCACCAGGCCGCAGGTATTAATGAGGGTAATGTCCGGCTTTTGTGTTTGGGCCTGGTGCATCAGCTTTTGAAGTCCTGAGATCATTTCGAGCAAACGTCCGACCGGCGAGGTGTTGCCGATAAAGCTCATGATCAGAGGGTTTTTTCGCTTCATCAGGTCGGCAGCCTCGCTGTAGAGGGTGAGCGAAATGGACGCAGGCGGGCCGATGAACGGTTGGCCAGGGTCCGCCTCGATCCATGCCACCCTCCTGTTGCTGCGGCAGAGCAGTCCTGACAAATAGAGACAGAACGTGGTCTTGCCCGATCCCGGAGCGCCGATGACGAGAACCGGTCCTGGATGGCCCACGATCTCTTCAGCAAGTTCCCGCCATTCAGTGGGTATGGTAAGAGTACGTTCAGTCATTTTTTCACATTCTGTTCAGTAGTTTGCACCTGACAAGCCGATGTTCCACGTGGAACAATCAACCTAAAAACGGAATTTGACACTGATAAAAGCGGATAAAAGCCTGATCACAGCGGATTTTCCTTTGATAATCAGTTCCCCCGAAAGGCGAAGACTCTGGGTTCAGAATTTACCTGCCTTTATCATATGTTAATCCGATTCTTCAGTGTCCAACTGATCTTTTTTCAGGATCAATGTTCCCGCTTAAAAATCCAGAGAGCCCTCTTATAATCCGAATGGGGAAGCGTCAGCGCGAGCCTTTTCTCCAACGAGTATCCTGACCTGGCATACTCGTGCTTATCGATGGTCTCTTCAGCGCCCCTGCTCAGGACCATGAGGCCCCCGGTTCTCAGAAATAACCGGCCAGCCTCAAGCGCCAGATTCATGTCCGCAAAGGCCCGTGCTGTGACCACATCATAGGCCCCGTGGTATGAATCGGGAAGCTCATTCGTTCTTTTGTCCTGGACCTCAATTCCGGTCAGTTTAAGAGTTCGCGCGACATGTCTCAAAAAAGAGGCCTTTTTTTTGACCGACTCAACCAGCGTGATCTCGATATCAGCGTGTGCCAGCTTGATCGGGACTGCCGGAAAGCCGGCGCCTGCCCCCATGTCCAGCAGCTTCAGCCCCGGTATCGGGGAGAAGCCTTGAATATAGGAAAGGGAATCGAGCACATGCTTGATCACAATATCCCGCTCGTCTTTTATTGCGGTAAGATTGATTTTCCGGTTCCACTTCTTCAGCTCTGCCAGAAAGATGAAAAGCGAGTTCACCTGCTCCACGGACAGAGTGATGCCGAGTTCCTGCGCGCCGGTCATCAATAGTTCCCTCGGGGTCATAGAGCATCCTCGGATCTCAATGCAGATCCCCTCTTCACCAGGCCATAATTCCCAATTCCGCATTCGTCATTCCGCATTGTTGTTACGCCCTTCCCCGCTTTCGTTTTTCCAGCGCAACCATGAGCAGGGAAATCGCCGCAGGCGTGATGCCCGAAATGCGCGATGCTTGGCCAAGGGAGATCGGACGCACCTGGTTCAGCTTCTGTTTGACTTCGCTGCCGAGGCCGGTGATGGCGTCGTAGTCCATATCATCGGGCAGGTTCTTTTCCTCGAGCGAGGCAAAGCGCTTCACCTGCTGCAGCTGGCGCTGGATGTAACCCTCGTACTTTACCCGGATCTCAACCTGCTCGGCAGCGGCGGGGTCAAGCGGCTTTGGCGGAGAGTTGATCCTGCTGATATCGGCGTATGCCATTTCCGGCCGCTTCAAGAGCTGCTCCAAAGACGCTTCAGAGGCAAGGGCCGTTGATCCGCGCTCTGCGAGCAGGTTGTTTACTTCCGCGGTGGGCTTGACCCAGAGGTTTTGAAGCCGCAGGACTTCGCAATCGATGCGTTCTTTCTTTTCCACAAACTCCTGATAGTCTTCCTCTGAAACAAGCCCGATGTTCCGTCCGTGATGACGGAGCCGGAGGTCCGCATTGTCTTCGCGCAGGAGGAGCCGGTACTCTGCCCGGGAGGTGAACATGCGATAGGGCTCGTTCGTCCCCCGCGTCACGAGGTCGTCGATCAGCACGCCGATGTACGCCTCGGAGCGAGAGAGGATGAGCGGCTCCCGCTTCCGGATCTTGAGTGCCGCATTCACTCCGGCCAAGAGACCCTGGGCCGCAGCCTCTTCATATCCCGACGTGCCGTTGATCTGGCCCGCGAAAAAAAGGCCTGATATCTTTTTCGTCTCAAGGGAGTGCTGGATCTGCGTGGGAAAGGCGAAATCATACTCGATGGCGTAGGCAGGCCGCATGATCTCGACCTCTTCGAGGCCGGAAATGGTGCGATACATCATGGTTTGCACGTCGTAGGGCAGGCTCGTGGACAGGCCGTTGGCGTAATATTCTTCCGTATCAAGCCCTTCTGGTTCGAGAAATACCTGGTGCCGTTCCCGTTCCGAAAACCGCATTACTTTATCTTCAATTGAAGGACAGTACCGAGGGCCTATTCCTTTTATGATTCCAGCATAAAGTGGGGAACTGCCTAGATTATTGCGAATAATTTCATGTGTAGACGCATTAGTATATGTTAAATAGCATGGCATTTGTGGGAGGGGGTGCGTTTTTTCGGAATACGAGAAAAAAGGCGCAGGGTCATCGCCAGGCTGCTTTTTCATTTTCGTAAAATCTATGGTTCTGCCGTTCAACCGAGCAGGCGTGCCGGTCTTGAGCCTGCCGAGCTCGAACCCGAGGTCTCTAAGATTATCCGAAAGACCGTTTGAGGGAAATTCCCCTGCCCTGCCTGAGGGATAATGAACGAGCCCGATGTGGATAAGACCCTTAAGGAAGGTGCCTGTTGTCACGATCACAGAAGACGCAAGATGCGTTACGCCGATGTTTGTTTCCACTCCAACGATTTTATTGCCTTCGACAAGGATCTTCTCGACAAGGCCTTGCTTCACATCGAGCCGCGGCTGTTTTTCTATCGATTCTTTCATCGCGAGCCGGTACCGCTGTTTGTCGGCCTGGGCCCGCGTGCCGCGCACGGCCGGCCCCTTGCTTTGGTTCAAAATGCGGAACTGGATGCCGGTCCGGTCGATGATCTTAGCCATCTCGCCGCCGAGCGCGTCGATCTCTTTCACGAGATGACCCTTGGCCAGGCCGCCGATCGCCGGGTTGCAGGACATGAGCGCGATGCTGTCGAGGTTCATCGTGAGCATGAGCGTGTTGCAGCCCATGCGCGCGGCGGCAAGCGCGGCTTCACACCCCGCGTGACCCGCGCCGATGACGACGACGTCATATTTTTTTTGCATGGTCATAACATCAAAACCCAAAAGCGATCTCTCGCGGAAACGCAAAGGTCGCAAAAAGAACCAAAGACGGCATGAATCCCTCGCGACTCCCCTGCTCCCGCCGGAGAAGGCGCCGCCATATTCGTATTTTTATATCACTTCCCGATGCAGAAATCGTTGAAAATCCGTTCGAGAATATCGTCAGTATACGTTGCGCCGATGATCAGCCCCAGGTTATCAAGGGCATCGCGAAGGTCCAGGGCAATGAATTCCGGGGAAAGGCCTGCCTGGGCGGCAGCCAAGGCCTTTTCCAGGCTTCCCCGGGACTTCTCCAAGGCAAGCTTGTGCCGCTGGTTCACGGCCCAGGGATGTTCCTGCGGACCCACGGCTCCTTTTTGCACGAATGCGGATATCGCGTTCCTCAAATCATCGAGGCCTGTCCCCGTTCTGCAGGACAGGGAAATCTGCACATCCGGCCAATCGATCTTCTCGAGCTTTCTCGGCAGATCGGATCTATTGATGACCGCGATGGCTTTCTTGCCCTTTACTTCACCCAGGACGCGCCTGTCCTCGGGCGTCAGGGAAAGGGCTCCATCGAGTACGACCAGGACGATATCGGCGGAATCGATGGTTGCAAGGCTCCGGCGTACTCCCTCCTGCTCGGCCAGATCATGAGAAAGCCTGATGCCCGCCGTATCGATGATCCTGAGCGGAACGCCCATGACATTCACATATTCCTCAAGCACGTCCCGGGTCGTACCCGGCAGTTCGGTTACGATGGCCCGGTCCTGTTTAAGCAACGCGTTTAAGAGCGACGATTTTCCCACGTTCGGCCTGCCCACGATCGCTGTCCCCAGGCCGCTCCGGAGGATTCTGCCGAAAACATAGCTTGACAGGAACTTGTCGATTACCGTGATTACTTCGGATATTTCAGCGCCAAGCGGCTTGCCTGTTCCGGTCTCGACGTCCTCTTCCGGAAAATCAACGCCTGCCTCGACTGCTGCAAGGAGTGAAATCATTTTGTCGCGCAGCGCGGCAATTTCCCGGGAAAGGCCGCCCAAAAGCTGCTTGTTTGCCGAGCGGTGCGCCAGGTCCGTTTTCGCGCTGATAATGTCCATCACCGCTTCCGCCTGGGCCAGATCGATCCTTCCGTTCAGAAAGGCCCGCTTCGTGAACTCGCCGGGCGCTGCCTGCCTCGCGCCAGCTGCCAGGAGAAGCGCCATGGTCCGCGCGAGCGGCACCATGCCGCCGTGGCAGTTGATCTCGACAACATCTTCACGGGTATAAGTTGCAGGCGCGCGCATGACGGTCACAAGCGTTTCGTCAACAGCCTCGCCGGACGATGGGTCAACAATGCGGCCGTAGTGCAGCGAATGGCTTGGCGCGGCCTCGAGTTTTTTCTTTTTCCCCGACCTGAAGACAATCCCTGCGATCCCAATCGCGTCTTTCCCGCTGATGCGGATGATGCCGATCCCGCCTTCGCCGGCTGGCGTGGAAACCGCGCATATGGTGTCCTGCTCGTTCATCGGCACATATTACCATAAAGCAGCATGAGTAAAAAACACCTTTTTCGGATTATATTCGGCTCACCGGCGCACCAGGGAGAAGAAATATGAAAAAGGAGGTTCATGTCGCTCGATTTTTATGATAAAATGACTCCATTGTCGGTTTGATCGATGAAAACGCAAGAGCTGAAAAAAGTCGTGGACAAGTATTCTCCTGAACAGCTCGAGACCTGCATCAGGCAGCAGCTGGAGAAGGGGGAGAACGCCTGCAACGTCGTGGACGAAGCCGACGAAGTGATCGCGTCCTTAAGCAAAGCAGAGGTCGTTCGCGAGCTTATGGACCAGGGTCTGACCTTTTCCGAAGCCCTCCGGGAGCTCGGCAGAAGGATTCGGGCAGTGTACGGGAAAGAAGAATAGAAAAGGCGGATGTCAGGTTTTTTAAAAATCATCTTTTCAGGAGGTTCTCACTCCGCGACCTCTGCGTCCTCAGCGGTGAAAAAGAAACATGAACGACAACTTGCTCTGGGAACGGTATAAGAAATATCTCTGCGTATGCCCGTCCATCGGCCTGACGCTCGACGTAAGCCGGATGAACTTTGCCGACGATTACCTCGACCGCATGGAGCCTCAAATCCAAAAAGCCTATCAGGCCATGGACGCGCTTGAATCCGGCGCCATTGCCAATCCTGACGAGAACCGCATGGTCGGCCACTACTGGCTGAGATCGCCCGAATGCGCGCCGCTGCCGGAAATCCGCAAGGAAATCGAAGACACGCTGCAAGCCATTAAAGATTTTACCTTCGTAGTTCACGCCGGCAAGATCTATCCGCGCAAGCGCGCCCGTTTCACCCGTTTTTTAAGCATCGGAATCGGCGGTTCCGCCCTGGGGCCGCAGTTTATTGCCGACGCGCTCGGTACGCCGAAAGACAGGATGCAGGCCTTTTTCCTGGACAACACCGATCCGGACGGGATCGACCGCGTGCTTTCACATATTGGAAACGACCTTGAGGATACCCTCACTATTGTTATATCAAAAAGCGGCGGGACCACGGAAACCAGAAATGGGATGCTGGAAGTTGCCGCCGCTTATAGGAAAGCGAATTTGTCATTCGAAAGGCACGCAGTAGCAGTAACAGGAGTGGGAAGTAAGCTCGATGAACTGGCAAAAAACGACGGTTGGCTCGCAAGATTTCCAATGTGGGACTGGGTTGGTGGGAGAACATCAATAACTTCTGCTGTTGGGCTGCTCCCGATGGCTCTTCAGGGAATACACGTACAGGACTTTCTTAAAGGTGCGGCGCTTTGCGATGAAAGTACGAGGAAAAAGGAAACCCGGTCCAACCCCGCTGCCCTCCTTGCCTTGGCGTGGCATCACGCCACCAACGGGAGGGGAGCCAAGGACATGGTCATCCTTCCTTATAGAGACCGTCTGATGCTGTTCCCCAAATATCTCCAGCAGCTTGTTATGGAATCCCTCGGTAAAGAGAAAGATCTGAGCGGCAAGGTCGTGAACCAGGGCATCGCTGTTTACGGCAACAAAGGGACCACGGACCAGCATGCATATGTACAGCAGCTGCGCGAGGGGGTGAACAACTTCTTCGCAACGTTCATCGAAGTGCTGCATGACCGCGATGAGCAGTCCCCGGAGGTCGAGCCCGGGGTCACGAGCGGGGATTATTTGCACGCCTATCTCCAGGGAACGCGCAATGCCTTATACGAAAACAAACGGGAATCGCTCACAATCACGATCGAGAAGCTCGACGCGCAGTCGATCGGCGCACTGATCGCGCTGTATGAACGGGCAGTCGGTTTCTACGCTGGTCTCGTAAACATCAATGCGTACCATCAGCCGGGCGTCGAGGCAGGAAAGAAGATGGCCGGCGCGGTCATCCATCTGCAGAAGGAAGCACTGGATTTTTTGAATAAGCACAAGGGCGATTCGTTCACCGCAGAAGCACTTGCCAGGGGAATCGGCGCAGAGGAAAACAGCGAAACCATTTTCAGGATCCTTGAACAGGTAAGCGCAAACAGTGATCATCGCATTAAGAAGAGCTTGGGGAAGGATGCCTGTGATGCGCACTATGAAGTCATCTAAAAAGCTGTGCAAATACCGTTATCCTGCCAGAGCATGAAACAACGCTACGATCTCCTCTTCCGTGTTATAAAAATGCGGTGAAACGCGAAGGCCGCCTCCCCGGGCGTTGACCATGATTCCCTTCTCCCGCAAATTATCCCGTGTCGCAGCAGGATCGAAAGCGCCTGCGAAAGTGATATTCCCTCCCCGCTCCTTTCGTGCTTTCGGCGTGAGAAGAGAATAACCCTTTCTTTCGGCTTCACGAATGATCACATCGCCTAAACCGAGCACACGTTCTTCTATCATGGCAATCCCGACCTCGGACAGGAGTGCGATCGCAGCACCGAGCCCGAAAATGCCCAGGAGATTCATCGAGCCTTCCTCGAATCTCTGCGCATCTGTCTTAAGGGCAAAGTCCGGATGATCAAAGTCAAACTCGTTCTGAACAGACTTCCACCCGAGAAGCGGCGGATCAATGCGCTCAACAAGTTCCTTCCTGCAGTAGAAAAGGCCGATGCCCTCAGGACCGAGCAGCCACTTGTGGCCGTCAGCAGAGAGAAAGTCGATGTTGCATTCCTTGACATCCATGGGAATGACACCGAGGCTCTGGATCGCGTCCACGCAGAAAAGGACGTTTTTATTACGACAGAGGCCGCCTACATTTTTCAGATCGATCCTGAACCCGTTCGCGTACTGCACGGAGCTTAGGGCGAGCAGCCTCGTTCTCGGATCGATCAACTTTTCAATGTCGGCGATTACAATCCTTCCATCGTGGGAAGGAATGATTTTTACGACGACCCCTTTTCTCCGAAGATTCAGCCAGGGGTAAATATTCGAAGGAAATTCCTTTTCGTAAACCAGAACATTGTCGCCCGGTTTCCAGTCAAGCCCCTGGGCGACAATCGAAAGCCCGTGGGAGGTGCTCTTGACGAAGGCGATTTCCTCAGGCCGCGCATGAACGAGCCTTGCGCAAGCCCCTCTGATCCCGGCGACCTGCTGCGACCACTTCGGGTAATAAAAGGCCCCGGCGTTTGTCGCTTCAGACAGGAAGGTTTCGAT
>DAIDTZ010000401.1 GCA_027456925.1 Nitrospirota bacterium | reverse complement strand
CCCCGGCCCCCGGCACCTGAACGGTTTGCGGGAGATCATCTATCCGATCGCGCGAGAGCATGCAGCGCCGGATCTAGCGGACCAGGCAAGAGGGCTTCTTGCGCTTTCCACGACAACAAGGGTCAATTACCGGGTCGAGCTGAAGAGCCGCGCCGGGGTCATGGACCTCCTGGCAATGACGCCCTACTACTGGAACATCGACCTCGGCACCAAGTCCAAAGTGGAGGCGCTCGACCGGCTGGCCACGGATGTTGATGTGGAGATTCGCGTTTTCAGGAAGACCAGCCGATAAGGACCCTGTACTCCCGGGATCCATGAAAGAGGAGTAAAAATAAAAAATAATAATGCTTGACTTCCTGACGCCGAAGTGGCATTATATCTTTCAGAAGTTCCGGATGTACTTGTAGGGAAACCACAAAGACAGTTCGACTTTGTGGATTTTTTTTTGTCCTTTTCCGTCGCTTCAATTCACAAGAAGGAGGTAGCTCATCATGGAGACAGGAACAGTAAAGTGGTTTAATGATTCCAAAGGCTTTGGATTCATAACCCGTGAAAACGGCGGCGATGTGTTCGTTCATTTCGGCGACATTCAGGACAGCGGCTTTAAGTCGTTGGCTGAAGGCCAGCAAGTGCAGTTCGACGTTGTCGACTCACCCAAGGGCCCCAAAGCAGCCAATGTTGTAAAGCTCTAAGCTATTATTGCTTAAACATTGAAAGGCCCTGATCATTCAGGGCCTTTTTTTCGTCCATTCACTCCACCATCCCTGATTTTACGCACCAAAAAGCAAAGTTCCCCTTATTGATGTTGCCTGTCCACCCGGGCCGGGAAAACACCACTTGCTATAACGCCGGTAAAGTGCGATAATATTAGTAAGTTTTGATGGGCAAAAAGCAGGCAAGGCCACAAGGATCTGCGTCTTTGTGGCTTTTTTATTTACATCGAGGCAATCCGGAGGGAGCACAATGCGGAATAAACAGAGTTACAGGGAAAAGCAGGAGATGGAGAGGGTAGCCATGGTCGCCGCCGGTCTGGTGGGAGAGCGCTATTCCGGAGTCTCGAGCATCGAATTTCACATGACCTATTTCCAGCGCGGTTTGCACCCGGTCTTGATGGAGCGCACGCTCAATTTCCTGCCCGCGAGTTACGCCTGTTTTCACATGAAATGCGCGCAGGAAGGGTGCACGGACGGCGGTTATGATCTGGCTCCGGTGGTTGCGAGCCTTGCTAAATCCCGGAAGAAGTCGACCAAAGGAAAGATCTTTTGTCATGGAACGAACGATACCGTGGGCCACGCCAGCATTTCCTACGAAGTAACCATTCAGTACCAAAAGCCCGGCACGAAAGCCGGTTAAATAAAAACTTCCCGGTTTCGGAACCCCCGCGGCGTCAGCCCGGAGACGGAATGATCTTCTCTATCATCGCATGCAGGGCCGCGGTCTGAATTGGTTTCGTCACATATCCTTTCGCGCCCATTTCCATCCCTTTTTTCGTGTCCTCTTCCTTGCCCTCGGTGCTCACGATGACGATCGGGATGGCGGAATACTTCCCCAGCTCCTTTACTTTCTGCAGAAACTCCAGCCCGCCCATGACCGGCATGTTGATGTCCAGCAGCACCAGATCGATGTCAGGGTGCCGGGCCAGTTCATCCAGGCCGGACTGGCCGTTCTTTGCCGATATGATGGTGCATTTATAGCGCATCAGCGCCATCTTGTACATCTGGTGTATCAGGGCCGAATCGTCAATAACCAAAACCTTTTTCAGCATATTTCCCCCGCGCGATTTTTTTCTCGATGCCGATGACTGCTTCATCGTCGGCATCCGTCGTTCAGTTGGAAGACCGGATCAGCGCTTTTATCCCGTCGTCTCAAGACACAGAGCTTTTTTTGTCCTTCAGCAGGTCGAGAAAACTCTGGATCGTCGTGAGTTTTCTCTCGGAATGCGAGTACAGCTGCGAAGAGAACAGTGCCGTGGCTGCGTGGCCTGCCAGCATCGAAAAGAGCTCGTAGTCCACGCCCGTAAGCTCCGGTTTCTGGATGAGCAGTTTATAGATCACGATTGCGCCGATGACGTGCTCCTTGATCTTGAGCGGAATGCAGATCAGCGGGTGGTCATAATCCACGCCCGAGAGCTTGGTGGGATCGCCCTGGCGGTAGTAAGCCTCGCCGGTCTTGGCCGCTGTGCCGATGATGCCCTGGCCGAGCCGGATGCCCGGCCGCGCCTCGGGGCCCATCCCCTCCTGCGCCACGATCGAGAGCTCGTTCGTCTTTTCATCGAGCATGACGATCGAGAATTCCTCGGCGCCGATCAGGTTCATCACGATCTCGAGGATGATCTTGAGGCTCTCGGAGAAGTCCAGCGTGGAATGGAGCTGGTAGCTTGCCACGTAGAGGTTGGCAAGGTTATTGTTCTCCGCCTCGACCTCCACGTACCGGTTTGCAAAATCCTTGTTCTCCTCCTCGACCAGCCGGAACTTGTCGAGCAGGGCGCTGTTCTCCTCTTCCAGGAGCCGGATCTTCTCCGCCAGGGAGCTCGCCTGGCCTCCGTCCTCCCTATGGGAAGGCGGGGTCCTGGTTTCGAGCTGGGCGATCTTGAACCTGAGCTTCTCGTTCTCCTTCAGCAGCTCCTGGGTGAACTCCTCGCCCTTTCTGAAAACATTCAGAAAGTCTTCCACCTTTTTTGAAATTGCGCTTCCTTCCGGATCCATTCTTCCTCCTCAGCGGAACTCCACGGCTGGCCGCAACCATCGGTTCCGTAATTATTGTAGCATAGAACTTTTCCCGGCGCGGCGCTTTCATCAGCGTCATTTTCAGGCCGCGGACCGCAAACTCCATCACCGGTGATGAGGGCCATTGATCCCCGTTGGCGCTTGCTAAAGCAGGCGAACTCCGGTAAGATGCATTATGTGCCCCGCTTCAATGCTTCGTGTTGAAGGAAAAAAGTCATGATCCAAAAAATACTCCTCATCACTCCGCCCTTTACGCAGCTCAATACCCCCTATCCCGCATCAACCTATTTAAAGGGTTTCCTGAAATTGCATGGTTACGACGTGCGCCAGGCTGATTTGGGGATTGAGCTGATCAATGATATTTTTTCCCAGGATGGTTTTCTGCGGCTTTTCTCTTTTGCAAAAAAGAACCGGCCAAAGCTTTCGCAAAATTCTGTTCGCATCCTGCACAATGAAACAAACTATCTTCAGACCGTTGAGCCGGTGATGAACTTCCTGCACTACCGGGACAACACGCTTGCCCAGCTTTTGTGTCATGACGATTTCCTGCCCAGGGCTTCACGCTTCGACCAAATGCCCGACCTGAAATGGGCGTTCGGGAACGCGGGAGTGAGCGACAAAGCCCGGTTTTTAGCCACGCTGTACATCGAGGACATCGGCGACCTGATCAAAGACGCTGTAACGCCCTATTTCGGCTTCAGCCGTTATGCCGAAAAGCTCGGCATGGCAGCCCATTCTTTTTCTTCGCTCGACCAGGCGCTGCGCGGGCCTGAAAACATCATTGAAGCCCGGTTGCTTGATTTGCTCAAGAGCCATGTCGAACACTATCGTCCGCAGGCAGTGGGGATAACTATTCCCTTTCCCGGAAATCTGTATGCAGGCTTAAAATGCGGTCACGCTATCAAGAAGAATTACCCGGACGTAAAGATCATTTTAGGCGGCGGATTTGTGAATACCGAACTCCGCGGGCTTTCAGACCCCGCGGTATTCAACTATGTTGATTTCATCACCCTGGACGACGGTGAACGCCCTTTTCTGAACATACTAGCATATCTTTGCGGAGAAAAAAACCACAAAAATCTCGTCAGAACATACGTGAGAATTGAACACGCCGTACACTTTATAAACGACACGCAGGAAGAGGATTTTCCCCATACCGGGACCGGGTGCCCGGACTATTCGGACCTCCCCCTGGACAGCTACCTTTCTCTCATCGACCTGGCCAATCCCATGCACCGCCTGTGGTCCGACGGCCGCTGGAACAAGCTTACCATTGCTCACGGCTGCTACTGGCATAAATGTTCCTTCTGCGATACGTCCCTGGATTATATAAACCGCTTCGATGGCGCGCCCCCCGCGCTGCTGGTCGACAGGATCGAACACATGATCAGCCAGACGGGCCAGACCGGTTTTCATTTCGTTGACGAGGCAGCGCCGCCAAAGGCTTTACAAGACCTGGCCCTGGAGCTGCTGCGCAGGAAGATCAAAATTTCCTGGTGGGCGAACGTCCGCTTCGAAACAGCTTTTACCGAGGACCTCTGCCGGCTTTTGGCCGCCTCGGGCTGCATTGCCGCAACCGGAGGACTGGAAGCCGCCTCGGACAGGCTTTTGAAGTTGATGAACAAAGGCGTGACCATAGGCCAGGCAGCCCGCGCCTGCCGCAATTTCAGCAAGGCGGGGATATTGGTGCACGCCTACCTGATGTATGGCTTCCCTACGGAGACCGGGCAGGAAACCATCGACGCACTGGAGATCGTACGCCAGTTTTTTGAGCAGGGGCTTGTCCAATCTGCGTTCTGGCATTTATTTACAGCTACTGTTCACAGCGATGTAGGAAAAGAGCCAAGGAAATATCAGTGCCGGATACGTGATCTTCCCGCAGGCGGGTTCGCGAAGAACGACCTCGTGCACGAAGACCTCGCCGGTTGCGACCATCCGGCCTTTGCGCAGGGACTGAACAAGGCCGTGTACAACTTCATGCACGGCATTGGCACGGATTTCCCCATTCACGAGTGGTTCGACAAGCCGGTTCCCGCGGTTTCGATAAAGAAAAATTATGTTCTCCATGCGATCAATGAGAAGCCCCTGTTTGACGGAGAGCAAATTAAATCCAGGGTCCTTTGGCTGGAGAATTTGCCGGAGTACGCGCGCGACGAGTGGGTGAATAAAGGCAAGCCAGGGCAGAAAGCCAGGTTGGTTTTTTATACAAAAACGGAAACGTTCAGCTTATCAGTAACACCTGAACTGGGGGAGTGGCTGCACGGCATCTTTGATAAATTTTCTGTTCGGAATCTCGAATTGCTGTCCCTTGACCAGGTAAAGCAAAATTACGAAAAGCAGTTTTCTTCGGCCTTTGACTCTTTTCTCAAATCGAAAGAATGGAAAATCTTGCGGGAAAAAGGGTTACTGCTGGTCTAAGACATTCTTATGACGGGACAACCTTGTCCCAGTGCAGCGCTTCCAAAAGAGCGGTGAAAGCGTGGTCCATCGGGGCTTGAATGCGAAGCTTGAGCCCCGAGCCGGGATGAATAAATTCGATCTCAAAAGCGTGCAGCAGTAAACGGCTGCAATTGAGCTGCTTGCGGAAAAAATCATTCTGCTTTCCATCCCCGTAGGTTGTGTCGTTCACAACGGGGTGGAAGATGTGTTTCATGTGCCTCCGTATCTGGTGAGTGCGGCCGGTCAAAGGGGTTGCTTGGACAAGGGAATAGCGGGCTGTTTCGTAGCGCCCCACGGGGTGAAGCAGTTCAACAGTGGCCAGTCTCCGGTATTCAGTTATTGCTTCCTGCGCAGGCTTGTCCTTATCCGCTCTTTGATCAGTCATCTTGTTCCGTTCTTTTATTGGATAATCGATTCGCTCTTCTTCCCTGGTGTAACCCCGGACAACGGCAAGATAGGTTTTAGTGATTTTTTTGTCGGTAAAGGATCGGGTCATGCGCCGGGCAATCTCTTTGTCCAGCGCGAACACCAATACGCCCGAGGTCGATTTATCGAGCCTATGAAAGGGATAGACCCATTGCCCAAGCTGGTCCCGGACGATCTTCATGGCATTTTCATTTTCATGACGATCAAGAGCGCTCCGGTGGACCAGAAGGCCCGAGGGTTTATTGACCACAACGAGGTGTTCGTCCTGATACAGTACGGGCAACGATCTCATGCGGAAAGGTCCTGCCCCGGTTTAGCAGGGGAAGAAGCGGGCTTTTTAAGGAAGAAAACGACGTCGCTGTCAATGATTGTCAGGTCCGCGTTCCACTTCGCAGCAAGCCAGACAAGAGTTTCTTTCGAAAAAAAACAGACATGCGTAAGATCGTTCTTGTAGTGCCATTCTGAAAATCCCGCCTGCGTACCAACGAGCTTAGTCATGATCCCCAGCCTTCCGCCATGTTTCAAACATGCCCACAGGCGTTCCATTTCTTTTTTCGGTTCCCGCAGATGCTCCACAACCTCGGTGGCGGTTATGAAATCGTACTTGCTTTCCAACGCAGCAGGCCTTGGTTCATAAAAATAGTCAAAGATGGTCATGGAATGTCCCGCTTCTTCGAACATCCGGGAAAGCACCGGTTCAGGACCTGATCCGAAATCGAGGCCGCGGCTTCCTGGGGCCAAACACCGGTTCAGGGGTGCAAACAAGCGGCCCAAAAAACGGCAATAGCCGGGATCAAGAGGAGAGTTCTGGTGCAAATCATATCTCTTCTTTTCGTCTTCAATGGACAAAAACTGTGAGGGAGGAACGAACACCAGCTTGCACAGGCGGCAGTGCAAATAGGTCCTGCGCTTGTCCTGGAAAAATCCGCGAATGTCTTCTGAGCCACACAAAGGACAGGTTGGATTTTTCTTCAAATAGTAGTTCACCCAATAAGTGATTGACTTGCTTTCGAATTTGTCCGCTTTTATCATATGTTAATCTGCTTCTACTGTGTCTAAGTGCTTTTTCTATGATAATACCAACTCAGGCCAATCTTCATTTGCCCTCTTTATTGATGAGCCAGTTTCGCAATATCCCGCACCTCAAGGACCTGCTGGTCAGGCCCTTTATTCACGCTGTTGATCATTGCCAGTCCGACCTCTTTGAGGGTAGAAAGATAGTGCGGGAACAATAATTTCCAGAGAGGAAACAACGGGGCAAGCACGCGGTAAAACCAATGGGTGTTCTTCAGGCCTTTGGTCGGCTGTATGAACGCAGGACGGAACATATAGGCCTTGCGAAAAGGC
>DAIDTZ010000400.1 GCA_027456925.1 Nitrospirota bacterium | reverse complement strand
CACTGAGATTCACCGCAGCCGATTTCCACCCGAGGGAATAAAAATCGGTGCAGGAGAGATCGAAGTGAACACCCTCCAGCAGCATATCGGTGGTGGCAAGCAGAAGTGACGAAGAAGAGAGCTTTAACGCCGCGGCATCGTCTCCTATGCCGATCAATACGGAAGGTGACCGGCGCGCGGTCATCTTCCGTATGGAATCAATCAGCCTGAATTCTCCCAACGAGGACAGTTTCATCGATAATTCTGGTATCTTATGCAATCATCCATGCCGATCAATGCGTGGCCCGCGACCTGCCGGGCAGTCGTTTATGGGCAATGCGCCGCGGCAGTTTTTTACGAAGCGCATTGGCGATGACTTCATCCATCGTTTCGGCAAAGATAAATTTCATGTTCTGCCTGACGTTCTTCGGGATATCGTCCAGGTCCTTTTCATTCTCCTTCGGAAGGATGATGGTATTGATCCCGGCCCTGCGGGCAGCAAGCGTTTTTTCCTTCAGCCCGCCGATAGGCATGACCCGTCCGCGGAGCGTCACTTCGCCGGTCATGGCAATGTCTCTCCGGACCGGGGCATTCGTGAAAACCGAGGCCAGGGCTGTCGCCATGGTCACGCCTGCCGACGGCCCGTCTTTCGGGATAGCGCCCGCTGGAACGTGGATGTGGACATCGGTTTTACCGAACACCTCCGGGTGGATGCCAAGCTTCTCTGCCCGGGAGCGCACATAGGTAAGGGCCGCATGGGCCGATTCTTTCATGACGTCCCCAAGATGCCCGGTCAGCGTCAACGCGCCTTTTCCGCGCATCGTGGTCGCTTCAATATACAGGATGTCCCCGCCCGTCTCGGTCCAGGCCAGACCGGTCACGACGCCGATCTCGTCCTGTTCGCGTTCCACCTCGGGCATGAACTTCGGCACGCCGAGATAGGTGTGCAAATTCGCGGACGTGATCGTGAACATCCCGGTCGCGCCCTCGGCGATCTTCCTCGCTACTTTTCTGCAGAGATGGGCGATCTCGCGCTCAAGGTTCCTGACGCCGGCTTCGCGCGTGTACTGCGCGATCACCTGAAGGAGCGGCTTGTCCGGGATGGTGATGTTCTTTTCCGTAATGCCATGCTCCGTCAGCTGACGGGGTACCAGATAGCTTTTCGCGATTCCGAGCTTTTCCTGTTCCGTATAACCCGAGAGGCGAATAATCTCCATCCGGTCTTTCAGCGGACCCGGGATGGGATCGGTCATGTTTGCCGTGGTAATGAACATCACCCGCGACAGGTCAAAGGGCAAGCCGATATAATGATCGCTGAACGAATTATTCTGCTCGGGATCGAGCACTTCGAGCAGGGCCGCGGAGGGGTCACCCCGAAAATCAGCGCCGATTTTGTCGATTTCATCCAGCATGAACACGGGGTTGTTGTAGCCCGCAGTCTTGATGCCCTGGATAATCCTCCCGGGAAGCGCGCCCACGTAGGTCCTTCGATGTCCGCGGATCTCCGCCTCGTCCCGGACGCCGCCGAGCGAGATGCGTACAAACTCGCGGCCGAGAGACCGGGCAATAGACTTGCCGAGCGATGTTTTGCCCACTCCAGGCGGTCCGACAAAACACAGGATCGGGCCCTTCATCTTCTCTTTGAGCTTGCGTACGGCGAGATATTCGAGAATGCGTTCTTTTACCTTTTCGAGATCGTAGTGATCTTCCTCAAGGATCTTATGCGCCGCCTTCAGATCGAGGTTGTCCTTGGTGGCCTTGCTCCAGGGCAGCTCCGCCAGCCATTCTATGTACGTCCGCGTCATGGACGCTTCGGCCGCATCGGGATGCATGCGTTCGAGCCTGCGAAGCTGCTTCTCGGCCTCTTTGGCGGCCTTCTCCGGCATCTTTGCGTCCTTGATTTTATCGCGAAGCTCCCGCATATCCTCGGAACGGTCGTCGGTCTCGCCGAGCTCCCGTTGGATCGCCTTGAGCTGCTCGCGGAGAAAATACTCGCGCTGCGTCTTGTCGATCTCGCCCCGCACATCGGCCTGGATCTTCTGCTGCATGGACAGAAGCTCGATCTCCTTCCCGAGCGCCTCGTTGATCCGTTTGATCCGGGCAACCGGGTCGGCGATTTCAAGGATCTCCTGCGCCTGCTCGACCTTGAGGCCCATGTTCGCCACCGCCAGATCAGCCAGCTTGCCCGGATCGTCGACGTTCTCGATGACCACCATGATGTCCGGCAGAATGACCTTGCCGAAGGACACCAGCTTCTCGATCTGCTCCTTTACGTTCCTCATGAGCGCTTCGGTTTCGAGATTGATGGCAGTTGCGACGTCCGGATAGGTCTTGATCTCCACCTGGTAGAATGGCTCTTTTTGGAGGAACTTGACCGTCTTGGCCCGGGCCACCCCCTGGACGAGGATCTTGATGCGGCCGTCGGGCAGTTTCAGCATCCGCATGATCACGCCTACCGTACCGACCGTATAGAGGTCGGACGGAGACGGGTTTTCCACATTGATGTCCTTCTGTGAAGTAAGGAATATCATCCGGTTGCCTTCAAGCGCGATTTCGATCGCCTTGATGGACATCTCCCTGCCCACAAACAGCGGCAGTACCATGTAGGGGAAAACCACAATGTCCCGGATCGGAAGCAAGGGTAATTTCTTGGGGATCTCGATCGATTGCTGTAAATCTATATTTTTTGTCTCGGTCTTTGCCAAACTGGCCTCCTCATGTCAGATGCGTCCCTTGCTGATAATAACGACCGCCGCCCTTATTACTTATAATTTCAACTTCTTCAAATAACTTTTAAACTCTTCGCCAAACTCCTTGTTCTTCAATCCAAACTCCACCGTGGCCTTGAGAAAACCGAGTTTGTCGCCTGCGTCGTGTCGTTTCCCGTGAAATTCGTAGGCATAGATCGGCTGTTTATTCATCAGAAGCCGGAGCCCGTCGGTAAGCTGGATCTCTCCGCCCTTCCCCGGCTTGGTATTCTCGAGGGAACTGAAAATCTCGGGCGTCAGAATGTAACGGCCGATGATCGCCAGGTTCGAGGGCGCTTCATGGGGAGACGGCTTTTCCACGAGATCTTTCACGAGGTAAACGCCGTCCTCCAGCCTTTTCCCATCGATAATGCCGTAGTGCTGCGTCTGGGATTTCGGGACCTTCTGGATGGCCAGGATTGTGGACGGGTACCGCTTGTAGACGTCCATCATTTGTTTGAGCGCCGGGACCCCGGCATCGATAATATCGTCGCCAAGGAGCACGGCAAAAGCCTCATCACCCACAATGCGCTTGGCCGTCAGTACCGCGTGGCCGAGGCCGAGCGCCTGTTTTTGACGGATATAGCAAAAGGTTACCAGGTTTGCTATGCGCTGCACTTCAGACAGCAACTTATGTTTGCCTTTGGCCTTGAGGTCTTCTTCCAGTTCGAAGGCAACGTCGAAATGGTCCTCGATGGCCCGTTTACCCCGGCCGGTAATCAACACGATCTGGTCGATGCCGGACGAGACGGCCTCTTCAACGACGTACTGAATAAGCGGCTTGTCAACGAGCGGCATCATTTCCTTGGGAGATGCCTTGGTTGCAGGCAAGAAACGGGTGCCCAGGCCCGCTGCGGGAAAGACGGCCTTGGTAATGAGTTTATTCACATTCCACTCCTCGACGTCATTCTAAGTAACTGTCCGGAAAATGTCAACTTCTCATGTCGCTGACAGCCTGATAATGCACAGTTGTACTACGAGCTACGAGCCATGAGCCGAGTTACTACTTCGGTATCGGCACGCTCCCCATGATATACTTCAGGTCCTCGTCATCGAACCGCAGGCCGAGCCCCACAAAGGCCGCCTTTCGCTGAGTGTTCAGGAAGTTGTCATAACCGGCGTTCACGTAAAGCACCTTGTTCAGACTGTAGTTTGCCGTTGCCTTAACATGGGCATTTTCGTTGCCGGGCTCATTGCTGTTGAAGTTCCAGGAGTCCAGGCTGAATTTAAGCCGGTCATCAAAGGCGTAGTAGTCAGCCCCGATGCCTCCCGTAGATTCTATAAGCCCAAGACGCATGGCGAGATTCCCGTACCGCTTTGCAAATTCCACGCTGAACTTGAATTTATTTTCATAGGTCTCGGTCACCACGCTACCGCCCGGCGGCGTCGTTGTCTGTACGGTCCGCGTATAGTTCCCGAAAGGATCGGAGGTGAGTTCGAGGATATAATAGGTATCCGGCCGGGGTTTAAGTTCCAGGGTCGCGTAACTCTTGGACTCCGGGAACATGTACTCGCTCCGGAACCCGACTATCGTCTTCATGCGCTCGACCCGCGAGACGTAGTCGGTAAGCCCTTTGGCCGCATTGTCGATATTATTGTACATGCTGTCATTGTTGACCAGTTTGCCGATCGTGCCTTCTCCCCGGTTGATCTTCTGAGCCGCGTTATCGATGGAGGCCAGGGCACGTTCAGCGCTTTTCGATGCTTCCCTGACGTTCTCCATGGTCACCTTGAGGTTGTCGCGGTTGTCGCCCACGACCCCGTTGAGGCTGGCGACGAGTTCGTTCAGCCGCATGACCAGTTCGCTGCCGTCGCTCCGGAGCGTATAGGAAAATTCCTTAATGTTCGCCGTGGTCTCACGCAGATCGTGGAGCATATCCTCCATCGAGCGTTCACCCTGCTCGGTCCCGAGGACCTGCCGAAGCGATGCCGTTATCTGCTTCACGTCGTCGGAAATACCCGAGAACTGATTGATGAGTTTGTCCACATCGCTCGGCGATACGGTTTTCTGTACCTTTTCGCCCGCGCTGTAATAGGGCGAGCCGCCGGGCGAGGCCTGCTGGGGTTTGCCGGTCCGTAGGGGGACGAATTCCACGTATTTTTCTCCTAAGAGGCCCAGCGTCTTGATACTGGCTTCGGTTCCGCGCAGGATATGCACATCCTCGTTGATCCTCATAGTCACCAGCGCCCGGCTATCATCGAGTTGCACCTGTTCAACGGAGCCGATTTTTACACCGGCCATCCGTACGGAGGCCTTTACATCAAGTCCGGCCACGGAGTCAAATGTCGCCTGCAGCACGTATCCCTTTTGCTCGCCAAAATGGTACTTTCCGACGGCAAAGGTCATGTACAGGAGAATGACCGCCCCCGCAATTACGAGCAACCCCACCTTGGCCTCTGCGCTCAGTTTCGTCATAAAAACTCCGTCTTCATTTCGGATTTCGAAATCACCAATCGAATCACTCCGCCGTTATCGGGCCCACCGCGCTTCCGGTGATGAATTGGTGAACGATGGGATTCTTCGTATCCCTGATTTGATCGGGAGTCCCGATTTCCAGGATTTCACCTTTGTACAGCATGGCGATCCGGTCCGATATCTTGTAGGCGCTGTGCATATCGTGCGTAATGGTCACGGACGTGACGCCGAGCTTTTTCCTCAGGTCAACGATCAGATCATTGATTGCATCGGCCGCGATCGGGTCCAAACCCGTCGTGGGTTCGTCGTAGAGAATAATGGCCGCATCCATGCAGATCGCGCGCGCGAGCCCCACCCTCTTTTTCATCCCGCCCGAAAGTTCGGCCGGCATTTTGTCCTCAACGTCCTTCAAACCCACCAGGGCGAGTTTCTCCGTCGCGATCTTCCGGATTTCCTCGTCGGACAGGTTCGTATGCTGCTTGAGCGAGAACCCCACGTTCTCCCAGACCGTCAGCGAATCGAACAGCGCCGCCATCTGAAACAGCATGCCGAACTTCTTGCGCAACTCGTTGAGTCCATACTCGTCGAGGTCGTTCAAACTCTGGCCGTCGACGATCACCCTCCCCTTGTCCGGAAACAGGAGGCCGATGATATGCTTCAGCAGAACGCTCTTGCCGCTGCCGCTGCCGCCGATCACCGTCATGCTCTCGCCCTTTTCCACGGAGAGGTTCACGCCCCGGAGCACCTGGAGCTCGCCGAAGCTCTTATGCACGTCAATGACCTCGATCATCGCCACGGCATCACCATAACAGCGCGGAAATGAAATAATCCAGGATCAGGATGAGCATGCACGAAACCACCACGGCGCCCGTCGTTGCCTTGCCCACGCCTTCCGC
The DNA here is from genome assembly GCA_027456925.1 of Nitrospirota bacterium. GTDB lineage: Bacteria > Nitrospirota > UBA9217 > UBA9217 > UBA9217 > JAJYKN01. Next base: position 4,674 of record DAIDTZ010000400.1, on the reverse strand, counting down.
GCCGCCTTCGGTATTGAACCCCTTGTAACAGCCGATAAGCCCGACCACGGCGCCGAATACCAGCGCCTTGATAAGTCCGAACCAGATGTCTTTGACTTCGGTGTAGTTGATGCTGTTATCGATGTACGTGACCGGGTTCGTCCCGAGGACCTTCACCCCGACGAAATACCCGCCGGCAATGCCGGTGATCATGCCGAGCACCGTAAGGAAAAACATCATCACCGTGCTTGCCACAAACCGGGGCACCACGAGATACTTCATGGGGTTCGTTGCAAGCGTTGAGAGCGCGTCGATCTGCTCGGTCACGCGCATCGTGCCGAGTTCCGCCGCCATAGACGCCCCCGCCCTGCCTGCGACCATGAGACCCGTCAGCACCGGTCCCAGTTCCCTGGTCATGGAGAGCGAAACAACGGTGCCGATAAGCGTTTCCGCGCCGAACCGCTTGAAGCCCGTATAGCTCTGGAGCGCAAGCACCATGCCGGTGGAGAGCGCCGTCGTGAGCACCACCGGTACCGAGTCGACGCCGATCATCTCCATCTGTTTCAGGGCGCTTTTCCAGTAGAAAGGCGGGCTCACGGTCCAGCGCAGCGTCTGCCCCAGGAAGATGAGCACGGCTCCGATCTCGACAAAAACGGATGACGTCCTCCGCCCCACTGTTTCCAGCACGTTATTGATAAATCCTCGGGACTCGACTGCTGATGCCACAGAGCACCTCGTATGCGATTGTTCCCGTCTTTACGGCGATAGCATCGGCCGTGATCCGCTCTTTCCCCTGGCTGCCGATCAGCACAACAGCGTCCTCTTCACTGACTCCGGGGACGTCCGTCACGTCGATCATGCACATATCCATGCACACGCGGCCAACCACCGGGACCCGGACGCCGCGCACGATAGCCTCTCCCGAATTCGACAGGCCGCGGCTGTAGCCGTCCGCGTAGCCGATCGGCAGGGTGGCGATCCGGCTTTCCCGCCTGGTCACAAAGGTCCGGCCATAGCTGATGGGGACGCCGGCGGATACGCTTTTCAGAAAAGCGATCCGGGTCACCAGGGACAAGACCGGTTCGAGGTCAACGTTGCCCCCCGTTTCGAGCGGATTATAGCCATAGAGCATCAGTCCCGGCCTGACCATGGTGAAAAGCGCCCGTTGGTAATCAAGAATTGCCGCGCTGTTCGCGGCATGACGGACAGGGATGCCGCTGCCCCGCGCATCGAGTTCCCTGACGAGCGCTTCAAAACGGTCGAGCTGTTTCGATGCAAACTTTTTATCACGGAGGTCAGCGTCCGCAAAGTGCGACATGAGGCCCTGCACGTCAATTCCGGGAAGCCGGCGAAGGGCAGCGATAAAGTCCGGAGCTTCCTCGGGCGCAATGCCGATCCTGCCCATGCCCGTGTCGATTTTTACGTGAACGGATACCTTCGCCTGCAGCTTCTCTGCGGCCCTCGACAGCGCCTGGGCGACGGTCATGGTATAGAGCACCGGCGTGAGTTTCAGCTCAATAACCGCCGGGACCTGCTCTGGAAACAAGGCGCCCATTACGAGGATTGGGGCGTCAATGCCGGCCTCGCGAAGTTCCCGCCCTTCTTCAACAAGCGCAACGCCGAGCATTTCCGCGCCGAGCTTAAGGAGACGGCCGGAAACCCGCACTGCGCCGTGGCCGTAAGCATCCGCTTTGACCACCGCCAGGATCTTTCGCCCCTCGGCGCGGCGTATCACTTCTTTAAAATTATGTTCGAGCGCGCCGAGGTCGATCACCGCCGCGGTCGGCCGGTCCTCTGCATGAATCTCTCGTTCCCCGTCAGTGAATAGTGCTCTCATTATTATTTATGGTCTCGAACGAGTTGGGCGCCGGCAGAATTTCGATCTTGTCGAAGGACTGCGCGCAGTCCAGGCACTCCCAGTGATGTATGGTCCAGTATTCATAGTCGAGTTCAAGACTGTAATCATCTTCCTGAAACAGGTTGGTCCCGCCGCAAAAGGGACACATGATGGGTTCCATAACCGATCCTCCCTTTTCATCCGGCCAATACACAAATCATCACGGAACGGAAAAAGCATGTTCACGTTCACTGTCCGCGCACCAGAGGCAACTTTCTGCGGATCATGCTGCGCAAAGGGTATCTATCTAATATCTAAGAACAGTTCAGAAAATCTGCCGTAATTTCAGTAAGTTTAATTGTTTACTTTATCACAGAGATGGTTTTTTTGCAAAATGTTTTTTGGAGGGCGCTGATAAGCGGATATTACCATGTTCCAAGGGAAAAGCCTGCGGTCTTTCCGCTAAAACGAAGAGGTCTTAGGACTTACCTACTTATGAGAAGTCGGTTCGGAACAACTGGGATATTGCATCACCAATTTACTTGATCAACAGCTTCCGAAGCGTTTTGATGAGGCGATTGTTTTCCCGTCGCGTTCGTACGGAAATCCTGATATAGCCGCCACTGAGTCCGGGAAAGCTTGAACAGTCGCGAAGAAGCATGCCTTGAGCTCCGAGCTTTTCCATAAGGGTATACGCATCCATCGATGTCAGTTTAAAGAGGATAAAATTCGCCGAGCAGGGAAAGGTCTCCACTCCCGGCAGGAGCCGGAGGGCGGAAAGCAGGCGTTCCCGCTCACGAGCTATAAGACTCCGTGTTTTTTTTATATACGTCCAGTCTTCCAGGGCCGCGGCGGCGGCATGGCCGGCGGGAATATTCACGGTCCAGGGTTCCTGTCCTTCCCGCAAAAGGGCAATGGTCGCTTCATCGGACACCGCATACCCGACGCGAAAGCCCGGCATTCCAAAAAATGCGGTAAAATCGCGAAGGCAGATGATATGCGAGGTATGCACTGTTTCTTTGATGATGGATTCCGAATCGATAAAATCCATGAACGCCTCGTCCACAACCAGGTTTACCCCGTGATCGAGAGCATATTTCATGATCTCAAGCATCTCTGCTTTCACAATGAGCTGGCCGGTGGGGTTGTTCGGATTGCAGAGGAACGCCATATCCACATCCTTGAGAGCAAAAGCCATTTCAACGGGATCCATGCGGAAACCGTCGCGCTCCTTCAGGGGAAACGTCACGACCTCCGCTCCGGCTGCTTCCGCAGCCGACGCATACTCGGAGAACGTCGGCACAGGGATCAGCACTTTCCTGGGCTGGAACACCCGCGGAATAAGGTGAAGGAGGGCATTGGAACCGTTGCCGCATATCACCTGCTCCGGTTTAATTCCGAAATATCTGGCAATGGCCCGCCTGAGTTCTGCCATGTCCGGATCAGGGTAGCGGCCGACAAGGGAGAGCGCTTTTTTTGCAGCCCGCTTCGCCTGAGATGAGGGGCCGAGCGGATTTACATTCGAGCTAAAGTCAATGATTTTATCACGATCGAGGCCATAGTGCCTGGCAGCCTGGTAAATATTCCCGCCGTGGATTCTCGCGGTATTTTTGGCGGTATCGCCGCTGTTCAGGCGGTTGTCGATAGAGACTTCCGTATTCTGCACGCAATCGCTCCTGTCAATAGCTGAAATAACAATCCCCTCGCGTCAGTCCTGTCCCCGGAGGAGAGGAAGCAGCGAGGGGTAGTGGTAAGCTCCAGATGCTAAAGCTCCGCAGCCAAATCGGGGAACCGCTCTTCTATGAAGCTCTCCGCGGTTTTTCTCGCCAGCATCGCTGTCGGCTGCTGCATGACGAGCGACGCAAGTTCCACGGCATCCTGCATACGGACCGACCGGACAACCCGTTTTACCCAGGGGATCGATGCCACGTTCATGCTCAAGTGCCGAAAACCCATGCCGAGCAGGATCGCGGCATACAACGGGTCTCCGGCCATCTCTCCGCACATGGCCAGCGGGATATCGGCCTGCCGGGCCGCTTCCGACACGCGTTGCAGCAAGCGAAGCACGGCCGGGTCAAGCGGTTCATACATGTACGCCACGTGCTCGTTCTGGCGGTCGATCGCCAGGGTATATTGGATCAGGTCATTTGTCCCTACGCTGAAGAAATCCACTTCCTTGGCGAGGAGATCGGCGATCATCGCTGCGGACGGGATCTCGATCATCACGCCGATCTGCAGATTTTCCTGAAAGGCCTTGCCCTCGGCGCGAAGCTCGGATTTTACCTCGTCGAGCAATTTCTTTGTCTCACGGAGTTCCGTGAGGCCGGAGACCATGGGGATCAGAATCTTGACATTGCCGTGGACTGCCGCACGGAGAATGCCGCGAAGCTGCGTCTTGAACACATCGCGTTTCTGCAGGCAATAACGGATCGCCCGCAACCCGAGCGCGGGGTTTGCCTCCAGCTCGAATTCACCGGGGAACCCGACCTTGTCCCCGCCCACATCAAGCGTCCTGATGACCACTTCGTGGGGCGCTGCCCGCTCCGCCACGTGGCGATAGGCATTGTAATGCTCATCCTCCGTGGGCAGCGTCGGCCGGTTCAGGAAAAGGAACTCCGTGCGGTAGAGGCCGATCCCGGCGCCGCCGTGTTCCGCCGTGGACATTGCTTCCTCGGGGAGCTCGATATTGCCTTGCAATTCGATGACATGTCCGTCAAGAGTCTCGGCGGGAAGCCTCTTGAGCTTTTCCAACTCCTGCTCGAAATACTTGTACTTGCGCTGCTTCTGCAGGTAGTCGAGGAAGGTCTCTTCATCAGGGTCGACAATCACCACACCGTGGATTCCGTCCAGGATGCCCA
>DAIDTZ010000399.1 GCA_027456925.1 Nitrospirota bacterium | reverse complement strand
GATGTGCGCAAAGACGGACAAGTCTTCGCCGATGATTATGGCGTGGAGTATCCGCTCATGATGGACCATCAACCCCTCGAAGGGCCTGCGGTCCCTGTTTTCGAGATGAACTTTCATTAAAACCGGGGCCCCTGCGGCAATGTGCGCGGGATCCGTTTCAAGGCGTGCAACGGGTGCGGGCCCGGAGCCCGCATGATGCATATGCCCTTCATGCCCGGAACCAGGATGTTCTCCCGCAGGATGAGTTTGGTTCAGGTGCGCAAAATGGCGCGCCGGGACCTCGTGCCTGAGCACTGCGACGCAAAACAATAATCCGAGCATCAGGAAAGCTTCGATCCTTACGGTCCGCAGGAACCGAGGGGCGATCAACTCCTTCTTCTGGTTGCGGACAACAGGGCTGAACAGAGACGCCAGGTATCGGCCCACGGCTCCGGGACGTGCCGCGGGCTGCCCTGCCCACTCCTGCAAGCGCGGAACGCTGATGGAGCGATTGAACGCGGCAAGGACAAGAAGCAGGACAAAGAAAACGATCTTGGCAAGGATCGCCTTCCCGTAGGGGGATTTGAACAGCGCGTCCAGGCTTCCGACATCCATCCACGCGTTATACAGCGAGGTGGCGACGATGACCGAGACCGCGAAGCCGGCTGTCCGGGAAAATCGTTCCACGACGCGGACCAGGGATTGCGCTTGGGGCCCGTTGCCCGTGATCGAGGCCGGCAAGACCAGGAGCGAAATCGTAAAGAGTCCGCCGCCCCATACCAGAGCTCCCGCGAGGTGGAGAAAATCCATGACCTCTGCTACGCTGAAATCGCCGGCATCCGCCGCATGTCCGGTCGCGCTTTCGGTAAAGGCAATGACGGCCGCGATCAGGAGCAGGACAGAGGAGAATGCCTGGGTATGGCGGTAGTTCCTTCCCATGGTCACGAGGGCGCCGATTGCGAGCAGGCATGCCATACGGATGAGCCAGACTGCGCCGAAGTGGGTCTTCAGAATAACCGCAGGAAGCAGGGGAATAACGGCACTGAGCGGATTGCCGCTCATCTCGGCGGTTCTGAGCACAAGATCGACGACAGCGGCGCTTGCCATAAGAACAATGGCCGCGCTAAAGAACGTCCATGTGCGGCGAAAACTGCTGTTTTGACCGCCGGCTGCGGGCACAAGAACGCACAAGCCGCAGGTCAGCGACCCGACGCAGAAGGCAAGGGACACAAGTTCAAACCATGTAGGGATGCTGCGTATGAACAGGTGCATGAGAGTTTGTTTTTGACTTCATCTGATCGTAAACGTATAGTCGCCCGCCGTCTTGTGCCCGTCCCGGGCCACGACGCTCCAGATCACCCGGTAGGTGCCCGGCGGCAAGGGCGGCAGGCTTACGTCAAGCAGGGTATCGTCAACGGGGTTCACCTGCCCATCGCCTTTGTCGACCTTCCTGCCCTTCGCATCTTGCACGATGATGGTGGAAAAGAGCGGTTCCAGATTGCCGTCGAACCAGATGCGTACGTGAACGGGAGAGACGGAGATTGTGGAGCCGACTTTCGGGTCGGCATGGTCCGGGAACGCGTGGCCCGAGGAAATTCCCGGAACGAAGGACAGGATTGCACAGAAAAGGAAAGCTGCCGTTTTCCTGAGGTTGGAGGAGCGCAAGATCGTACTCAATGAATGACCGGCCTCCCTATACCGGTTGGAAACAAATCGTCGAGAAAGAGGTGGAAGAGCGCGAAAACGCCGATGTCCTTTCCCGAGCGCGTGTTCAGGGGAATCTGTGCTGCCAGTCCGAACTCTTTATCTTTGCCGATCCAGGCTAGTCCGGGATTGATCGTCGAAGTCGTCTGATTTTTGCAATCTCCGTTTAAACAGGTTTCGTTGGGGAATTCGACGACAGCGACCATCCGGTTGAAGGGCGTACCGAGCCCCAGGTCTTTCACGAACGACTCGTAGTACATGAGGCTGTACTGGACCGTGAATGCCCAGGTCAACGTTGTCGGATTGTCCGTAACGTCAACCCCGCCCTGATTGTTCGGCGTACTTGTTGTCCCGCGTGTGGGGAAGTTCGGACCGATGATTCCCGTGATCGCAAAGGGCCTCAGATAACCGATTGAGTCGGGCAAATCTCCGAACCCTTTCCCGAAGGAGAGCGCAGGCGATATGATTGAAAACGCTTCGGCCCCGACCTTGGCCGAACCGGTGTGCCCGATCTCATCGGAGACGCCAAAAGACATGATGGTTTCATGCTCGGCGCTGGTAAAGAACTGGTATTTCGCGTTTGCTTCAAGGTTGCCGAAACCGCTAACGGATCCGTCGCCCAGGGTATGGAGGTCCAGATAAGTTTCAGCGACTGCCAGGCCGAACCCGGAAGTGATGCGCTTTGAATATTCAACAGACAGCGACTGGGTCTGAACAGTCGGCCCTCCGGCGTCACCCGGCATTTTCATAAAATTGTAGAGTACGGAAAATTCATCGGAAACAAAGGGGTCGTCGACGGCAAAGGTGGTGGGAAAAAATCTTTTGCCGGCTATGCCGTGGGCCCCTGCTGACAGGGGGATCAGCAGGACAGAAGCCGCGATGAGACTACAAGCAGCAATAAAAATATTTCTACCTGCATGGCCGAAACAGGTCATGAGGAACTCCCCCCCTATTCTAAGATAAGATCTTAAGAAGTGAGCCTCTTCTGAAAGCGGCGAACTTCAGAGTGATGGAACAAATATATCATATCTCTGATACAAAAGCATTATTCCAGGATCAGTATATCCTTTTCCGGAAAATATTTGCTATCATTTTCTTAAGATGAAAAACGCGGTCCCTAAAGCGAGGGGAGTTTTGTTTGGGAACGCGTTTCAGTAAAAAAAGCGGAAAGGAGAAAAGCATGCGTTATCGTTTATTAGGGAAAACCGGTCTCTATGTTTCGGAGCTCACCATGGGAACCATGACCTTCGGCGGCAAAGGCTTCTGGGAAGCAATCGGAAAGCTGAGCGCGTCGCAGGCGGAAACGTTTATCGGCACGGCGCTCGACGCCGGTGTGAACATGATCGATACGGCAAATGTCTATTCTGAAGGCGAGTCTGAAAAACACGTAGGCGCCGCGCTCGCGTCGCTGGGCAGGCCGCGGGACCGGATCATTGTCGCGACCAAGGTCCGGGGGAGGACCGGACCGGGCCCGAATGAAACCGGCCTGTCGCGCAAACATATCATGGACTCCATCGATGCAAGCTTGAAACGGCTGAAGCTGGACTATATCGACCTTTACCAGATCCACGGCGCGGACCTTGTCACGCCGATCGAGGAAACCATCCGGGCGCTCGACGACCTGGTCCGGGCAGGGAAAGTGCGTTATATCGGCTATTGTAATTTGACGGCATGGCAGGCCATGAAAGCGATCGCGTACTCCGATGCGCACAACCTGGCGCGCTTCGTGAGCGCCCAGATGTACTATTCGATCGCGGGCCGCGACATCGAACGGGAGGTGGTGCCGCTGGCCCAGGACCAGGGCCTGGCCATTCTCCCCTGGAGCCCGCTTGCGGGCGGACTGCTGTCGGGCAAGTTCGACCTGGAGAGTCCGGGACCCGAGGGTGCGCGGCGCACGACCTTCGATTTCCCGCCTGTTGATCGTGAGCGGGCGAAGAACGTGCTGAAGGCGATGCATGGCGTCAAGCTGGCCACGGGAATTCCCATCTCCCGCATTGCGCTGGCCTGGCTTTTGACCCGTCCTTTTGTCACGAGTGTGATCATCGGGGCGAAGACGCGGGAACAGCTCATCGACAACCTCGCAGCCACGGACGTGAAGCTGACGCCTGAACAGGTCGCGCAGCTTGATGCGGCAAGCGCATTGCCCTCTGAGTATCCCGGCTGGATGGTCGAACGGCAGGACCGGGACCGGCGGCCGACGGCAGCGGAAACTGCCGAGGTCAAGAAAGTAGCCTAAAGGTCTGTTTTTATTTTTGTAGGTCATCCTGAACAAAGTGAAGGATCTCAATTATTTGATAAGACGAGATTCTTCGCTACGCTCAGAATGACAGAGAAGTTAAAAAACTGTCAAGAAGTTCTCTGTGCTCTCTGCGGCAAAAGGTTTTGATAATACGTCCTGTTAAAAGGGGAGGAACATCCATGAAAGAGATCAAGATTTCGAACTATGGCGATGCCACGGTGCTTAAGCTGTCTGAAACGGAGCCGAAACCCAAGCCGGGCCCCGGGCAGGCGCTCGTGAAAATTCATATTGCCGGCGTAAACTTCGTCGACATCTACCAGCGGCGGGGCACCTATCCCGTAAAACTTCCTTTTATTCCCGGCCTGGAGGCATCGGGCGTGATAGAGGCTGTCGGAGACAATGTTACCGCTTTTCGTCCCGCCGACCGGGTCGCTTATACCGGCCACCTCGGGAGCTACAGCGAGTATACGGTAATCGAGGCAGATCGATTGATCGCTCTTCCGAAGGAACTCTCCTTTGAGCAGGGAGCTGCTATTCCGCTTCAGGGAATGACGGCGCACTATCTCATTCATGAGTTCCGCAAGCCGAAGCCCGGGGAAACCGTCCTGATCCATGCCGCAGCAGGGGGCGTGGGGCTGCTTCTGGTCCAGTGGGCCAAACACCTGGGCGCTACGGTCATCGGAACGGTTTCCACGGAAGAGAAGGCCGTTGCGGCAAAAGAAGCCGGGGCCGATCATATCGTTCTGTATGGAAAGCAGGATTTCGTGGGCGAAACGAAACGCCTTACGGATGGCCGCGGCGCAGAGCTCATTCTGGACGGCGTTGCCAAGTCCACGTTCACCGGCGATCTGGAAGCAGTTGCGCTCCGCGGCCACATCGTCGTCTTCGGTTCCGCCAGCGGTCCCGCGGACCCGGTTGCGCCCAATTCCCTTGGGGCAAAATCAATCTCCATTTCCGGAGGCAGTCTCGGGAATTATATTGCCACGCGTGAGGAACTGCTCCGCCGTTCCGGAGAGGTGGTAAATGCCGTGAAAGAAGGGTGGCTGAAACTGCGCATCGGCCAGGTGCTTCCGCTTGTGGAGGCAGAGATGGCGCACCGGATGCTCGAAGGACGGCAGACCATGGGCAAGATCGTGCTTAAGGTCGTTTAATTAGGGCGAAAGCTCGGTTCCTATCCCTAACCTGGACAAGCCGGAAAAGCTTTTGACAGGATAACTGGATAACATCGGGTAAGTGCGGATTTTGCTTTAAATAACTTTCTGTGAATCCTGTTATCCTGTCAAAGGGTTTAAATTTTTTTCTATCCATTTTGAGCAGAATTTCATTCGTAACTGACTAATTTATTACTCTTCCTGTATCAAAGTTCTCCCGATCAAAGGGGAATATCCCCTCCGGAAAAACCGATATTTTCTTGACAACAGAAGGTTTTTTTGTATAATAGCAGTCTATTTTTCTATCTTTCCCGATTTTTCCAGGCAGGGGCAATCATTGACATTTCAGGAGCTTATACTTACGCTACAGGCTTTTTGGGCCTCGAAGGGTTGTGTTATCCACCAGCCCTATGATACCGAGGTCGGCGCAGGGACATTTCATCCGGCCACGTTTCTTCGGGTCCTCGGGCCCGAGCCGTGGAAAGCAGCTTATGTGCAGCCTTCGCGCAGACCAACGGACGGACGCTACGGGGAGAACCCCAACCGGCTGCAGCATTACTACCAGTTCCAGGTAATCCTGAAGCCGCACCCGGAAAACGTCCAGGAACTCTACCTGGAGAGCCTGGTGAAACTGGGCATCAATCCCCTGAAGCACGACATCCGTTTTGTCGAAGATGACTGGGAATCGCCCACGCTCGGCGCCTGGGGCCTGGGCTGGGAAGTCTGGCTGAACGGCATGGAAGTGACCCAGTTCACCTACTTCCAGCAGGTGGGCGGCATCGATCTCAAGCCCATTTCCGCAGAGCTTACCTACGGCGTGGAACGGCTTGCCATGTATCTCCAGGGCGTGAACAACGTTTATGACCTTGAGTGGACCAAGGGCGTCAAGTACGGCGATATCCACTTCGACACGGAAGTGCAATTCTCAAAATATAATTTCGAGCTTTCGGACCGCGAGATGCTCTTCCGGCAGTTCGAGTCCTACGAGCGGGAAAGCGACAAGTTGATCAAGGCAGGATTGGTGCTGCCGGCATATGATTTCTGCCTCAAATGTTCGCACACCTTCAACCTGCTTGATGCCGCGGGAGCCATCAGCGTGACGGAGCGCACCGGTTATATCGCCCGGGTGAGGAAACTCGCCCGCGGGTGCGCGCAGGCCTACCTCGCTGACCGGGAGGCGAAGGGGTTCCCGATGCTGAAAAAACCGTAGGCAAACCTGGTCTCACGCGCCCTGCACTCGCGCCAGCGCACTCGTAAACGCTGGGTGCAGGCGGAGGCGGGGAGGTCGCGGAGAAGGCAAAAGATTAAATTTTCACACGGAGGCACAAAGAACACGAAGAGAAGCTCTTGAAAAAGAATCTGTTCTTCTCTGTGATCTTTGTGGCTTTGTGTGAGGCATGACTTTTCAAGATTCTGTTCTTTGCGATTATGATAAGGCTCTAAATAGTATTCTATTATTTTTTCCGCGACCTCCGCGCCTCCGCGTGAGCAAGTTCCTTTAGGAGTCTGTCTTTGGCAAAAGAATTTTTATTAGAAATCGGGACTGAAGAGATCCCGTCCCGTTTCATCGAACCGGCAATCGAGAAGATGAAGGAGCTCTTTTCCCAGCTTCTCGTGAACGGCCGCGTTGCCGTCGAGAGCGGCGCACCACAGTCCTATGGAACGCCGCGGCGGCTCATCCTCCACGTTCCGCAGCTTGCTGAAAGGCAGCAGGACATCTCCAGGGAAGTCGTCGGTCCTCCGAAGAAAATCGCCTACGACGCCGAGGGGAAGCCGACCAAGGCCGCCCTGGTGTTTGCCGAGAAGAACGGAGTATCGGTTGACGCGCTGACCAGCAAGACCACGGAGAAGGGCGAGTACGTCGTTGCCCGTATCGATGAAAAAGGCGGCGACACCGTGGAATGGCTCAAACAGGTCCTGCCGGGGTTCATTCTCTCAATTCCCTTCCAGAAAACCATGCGCTGGATGGACAAGGATATCCGGTTTGCCCGGCCCATCCACTGGGTGGTCGCCCTCTGGGGCGGCGCGGTAGTGGAGTTTGAACTAAACGGCATCAAGAGCGGCAATCTTTCCCGCGGCCACCGGTTCATGAGTCCCGGTGCGTTTCTGGTAAAGGACTTTAAATCTTATGCTTCGCAGGCAGAGCCGAATTACGTTGTGATCGATCCATTGGTCCGGAAACAGCGGATCGAAAAACAGACCCAGGACCTGGCAAAAACTAAGAACGTGGCCGTGCGCGCTGATCCGGGCCTGGTGGACGAAGTGGCGAACCTCGTCGAATACCCGGTCGCGGTCATGGGTACCTTCAATAAAGAGTATCTCCGCGTCCCGAAGGAAGTCCTCATAACGGCCATGCGCGAGCACCAGCGGTATTTCAGCGTTGTCGGCCCCGACGGAAACCTGCTGCCCTGCTTTATTACGATCAGCAACACCAAAGCGGAGGACATGGACGTTGTCCGCGCGGGGAACGAGCGGGTGCTCGCCGCGCGCCTTTCCGATGCCGCCTACTTCTTCGACCATGATGTGAAACAGACGCTTGCCGACCGCGTCGAACGGCTGAAAAAGGTCACGTACCAGGAAAAGCTCGCAACGACGTACGATAAAGTTCAGCGCGTGAAGACCTTGTCGGCCTATCTCGCCGGGCTTTTTAACGCAAATACGGCTTTTGCCGAACGGGCGGCCGAGCTCTGCAAGGCGGACCTGCTTACCGGCGTGGTGGGCGAGTTCCCCAAGCTCCAGGGCGTGATGGGCAGGGAGTACGCGCTCATCTCCGGCGAGGACCCCAGGGTCGCCGACGCGATCCTCGAACATTATCTCCCGCGCTATGCCGGCGACAAGCTCCCGGCTTCGCTGGAAGGACTGTGCGTGGGAATCGCCGACCGGATCGACACGATCACGGGGTGCTTTTCCGCCGGCCTCATCCCGAGCGGCTCCGACGACCCTTACGGTCTCCGCAGGCAGTCCGTTGCCATACTGAACATGCTGATGGACCGGGGCCTCCGGCTCTCTCTTACGGGCCTCATTGCCGAGGCGTGCAAGGCCCATGGTCTCAAGAAGCAGGACAGGGAAAAAGTGGGGGCCGAGACGCTCGACTTCCTTCGCCAGCGGCTGGCGGGCATGCTTGCTTCCGAAGGGCTTCGGTCCGACGTGGTGGATGCGGCGCTGTCAGTGGGTTTTGACGATCCGCTTATCGCGCGGGAAAAGGTGCGCGCCTTAGACGGGCTGCGGACCTCCGAGGATTATCAACCGCTCGTAACGGCCCTGAAACGGGCGGGCAATATCCTGCCGAAAGAGTTTTCGGGCAAGGTCAAGAAGAACCTGCTCACGCTCGATGCGGAGAAGGCGCTTTACGCCGCCTATCTGGACATCAAAGACCGGGCCGTGGAAAAAGCAGGGAAGCTCGATTTTCGCGGGGCCCTTGCGGACATTGCGTCGCTTCGGAAGAACGTCGACGCCTTCTTCGACACGGTGATGGTTATGGACAAGGACCCCGAGGTGAAAGCGAACCGGCTGGCGCTCCTTGCCGGGATCACGGGCCTTTTTTCTCAGATCGCCGATTTCTCTCGGCTGGTGCTGAGCACGGAAGGGGAAAACAAGTAACGAAACGGTGAATGGGGGAAACGGGGAGGGGATAAAA
>DAIDTZ010000398.1 GCA_027456925.1 Nitrospirota bacterium | reverse complement strand
AAAAATTGTCCCTATCCTTCCTTAATGTTGTTCGGCATAGCTCATGTTGCCAAAAAAGAAATAAGCCGTGGTCACGAGCGGCGATGTGGCTGATCCGGGGCATGACCAACTTCAGGGAATTTGGTTTCAAGGACGTACTCGTCAACCCGTTCATTCCGGCTGAACTGGAGAAGGTTCTCTCCGCCCTGGCCCCGATCGCTGACTGATGCTCTGTCAAAGCAAATCCTTTAGTGAAGTTCCTCCTTTACTCTCTCCCGACGCCTCCCGTAATTACATCGAAGTATGCGCTTCTTGACTTATCATGTCGCTATGCTATCCTTTAATTAACCCTTCCCTCGCTGTTCCCGTTTAGAGACCGGAAAACGCATACAACAGTATTCAATATATGTTGCCGCTTGCGGCGTCCGGATCCCGGCAACAGGGGAGTTTTTCGGGTTGAACTCTGTCAGTGAGGTGAGTTGCATGGATATAGCCATCGGAGCGGACCACGGCGGCTTTCAACTAAAAGCAATCCTTCTGGAATACCTTCGGAAGCTCGGCCATTCCGTACAGGACCTCGGGGCTTTGGACAGCGAGCCTTCGGACTATCCCGACTATGCGCGAGCGGTGGCCAATACCCTGATCGATGGAAGGGTGGAGCGCGGAATCCTGATCTGCGGAAGCGGCGTGGGCGCCTCCGTGGCGGCGAATAAGTTCCCCGGAATCCGCGCAGCAATCTGTCACGACACCTTCTCCGCACACCAGGGCGTCGAGGACGACGACATGAATGTCTTGTGCCTCGGAGCGCGCATTGTGGGGCCGGAACTGGCAAAGGACATTGCGCGGACCTACCTGGCAGCCGTCTTTTCAGGCGCGGAGAGACATAAAAGAAGGCTGGAAAAGGTGAAGAATATTGAAAAGGAGTTTATGAAAGTATGAGTTGCGGACATACTTGAATCATAAAGTGTTGAGGAGTGGGAAGCGGCGCGTCGTGCCGGGTTGCGATACACGCAGAAGTTTAAGGGAAAAGGACTTTGAGAGGAGAAATCAGTATGAAACTGGGATATATTGGATTGGGAAAGATGGGCTACAACATGGCCGAACTGCTTCTTGAGAAAGGGCACCAGCTTGTTGCTTACAACCGGAGTGCGGCGCCTGTCCAGAAGATAGCGCAGAAAGGGGCGAAGCCTGCAGATTCGGTCGGCTCGCTCGTTGCGGCATTGGAAACGCCGAGGGTGGTCTGGATTATGGTCCCCCATCAGGCGGTGGATGCTGTTTTGAAGGAGCTCACCTTGCACCTTGCGAAAGGCGACACGATCATAGACGGAGGAAACTCCCCATACAAGGAATCGATCCGCAGGGGGCGGGAGCTGGAAACAAAGGGGATCGATTTTCTCGACGCAGGAGTGAGCGGCGGGCCGCACGGCGCGCGGACGGGCGCCTGCATCATGGTGGGCGGGAAGCAGGAAGTGTTCAAAAAGTACGAGCAGATTTTTCGCGATGCATCGGTTGAACAGGGATACGCCTATTTCGGCAAGACCGGCTCAGGCCATTTCGTGAAAATGGTACATAACGGAATTGAATACGGCATGATGCAGGCCCTTGCCGAAGGGTTCGCGGTCCTGAAAGCATCGGACTTCAACCTGGACCTGGCGAAGGTCGCGGACCTGTACAACCACCGGAGCGTGATCGAATCGCGGCTGGTAGGGTGGCTGAAAACCGCGTACGAGCAGCACGGCCCGGAGCTTGCGGACATCTCGGGGGCCATTGCTCAGAGCGGGGAAGGAATGTGGACTGTAGAGGCGGCGAAGGAGTCCGGTATTCCGGCGCCGATCATTAAAGGAGCGCTCGATTTTCGTCTCCAGTCCGAGAAGCATCAGAGCTACACCGGAAAGTTCGTTTCGGCCCTCCGAAACCAGTTCGGCGGCCATGCAGTGGAAATAACGTCAAATCCTCTCAACGTTTCGAAGGAAGAAGGAAAGGCAAAGCAGAAAAAGATAGCATAATCCGCAGAGATGTTTAGGATGCGGGCATGTGCAAGAAGAGAGTGAAGAGGTGATTGGTATGAGACCACAGAATTTGAAAACAAGAGTATTCCTGGACGGCGGAAATCCCGAAGAGACCAGCGAGAGCATCAAGCTCCTCGGATTTCTTGACGGACAGACAACGAACCCGACGCTGATCTCCAAAAACCCCGAAGCCCGCAAGCGGCTTGAGCGGGGCGAAAAGTTCAGCGTCGATGAAATTCTCGATTTTTACCGCGGCGTCGTAACGACCCTGTACGGCCTGATCCCGAAGGGATCTATTTCCATAGAAGTGTATTCCGACGCTGCGACCAAGGCGGATGCAATGCTCCGGCAGGGCAAGGAGATGTTCACCTGGATCAAGAACGCCCATATAAAATTCCCCACAACGCGGGAAGGGCTCAAAGCAGCTGAACGGGCAGTACGGGCTGGTATGCGCGTGAACATGACGCTCTGCTTTTCGCAGGAGCAGGCGGCCGCAGTGTACGCCGCGACCCGGGGCGCAAAAAAAGGTCAGGTCTTTGTTTCGCCTTTCATCGGGAGGCTGGATGACCGCGGCGAAAACGGAATGGATGTGATCGCGAACATCCTGAGCATGTACGCCCAGGGAGACGGCCATGTGGAAGTGCTGACCGCCAGCGTACGGAACCTCGACCACTTCCTCTATGCACTTAAGCTGGGCACGGACATCATCACCGTCCCCTATGAGGTCTTGCGGACCTGGGGAGAAAAGGGCATGCCGATGCCGGAAGATGGATACCGGTACGACGCGAAGTCGCTGCAACCGATTGCCTATAGGGTTATCGATCTGAATAGACATTGGGAAGAGTACGATATCCGTCACGATCTGACGGACAAGGGCATGGAGAAGTTCTCTTCCGACTGGAACCAATTGATCACAACCGAACAACGAAAGATCGCATAGCCATGGACGACATCCCGTTCCAAGAGAAGACCAAAAGGGGCCCTTTACCGGCGTATCACCACGTGGA
This sequence comes from Nitrospirota bacterium, assembly GCA_027456925.1. Lineage (GTDB taxonomy): Bacteria > Nitrospirota > UBA9217 > UBA9217 > UBA9217 > JAJYKN01. Next base: position 3,717 of record DAIDTZ010000398.1, on the reverse strand, counting down.
AAACTGCGACGTCGAGGTCCCGCGGCCAGCGGCCCTGATCATTTTCGGCGCATCGGGCGCCCTCGCGCACCGGAAACTCGTCACGTCGCTATACCGTCTCTACAAGAACAGGATGCTCGCGGAACAGTTCTTCATTCTCGGCACGAGCCGCGTAGAGATGACCACGGAACAATACCGGGCCTCCATGCACGATGCGATCAAGACAGCGCTGCCGCGCGATTTCGACGAGACGATCTGGAACCAGTTCGCGCCACACATCTATTACTCCACCTTTGACTACGGGAGCCGGGAGTCTTATACCGTCGACCTTGCCGATATCCTTCCCAGGCTTGAGAGCAAACATCAGACCACGGGGAACCGCATCTTTTATCTGGCCATTCCGCCTTCGGTATTTACCGAAGTGATCCACAACCTGGGCGCGGCAGGCCTCTAGCGGGAGGAGCGGGGCTGCAGCCTGGTTGTGATCGAGAAACCCTTTGGCCGTGATCTTGACTCAGCACGGAAACTGAACCAGCTGGTGCACACTTACTACAAGGAAAGCCAGATTTTCCGCATCGACCACTATCTGGCCAAGGAGACGGTCCAGAACATTCTCATGTTCCGGTTAGCGAACTCCATTTTCGAACCGCTCTGGAACAGACGATACGTGGACCACGTTCAGATCACGGCAGGCGAAACCATGGGTGTGGAGCATCGCGCAGGCTACTATGAGCAGGCGGGCGTGATCCGCGACATGTTCCAGAACCACATGCTCCAGCTGCTTTGCCTCATGGCCATGGAGCCGCCGGCCGTGTTTATTGCCGACCGGGTCCAGGACGAGAAGGCAAAAGTCCTGCACTCGGTACGACGGATCGACGCCGGGACGCTGGGTGATCATCTGGTCATCGGGCAGTATGGGAAGGGCACGATCGACAACAGGGCGGTTCCCGGCTACCAGGAAGAGCCGGGCGTTGTTGCTGGCTCCCAGACGCCGACCTATGCGGCCTTAAAAGTCTACATCGATAATTGGCGCTGGCACGGAGTGCCTTTCTACCTTCGGTCCGGCAAGCGGCTTGCCGCCAGAACAACGGAAATCTCTGTTCATTACAAGGAAGTGCCGCACTCCATGTTCCCCGACTCGGTAAGCGGCCCCATAGAGCAGAACACCATTGTCCTCAAGATCCAGCCCGACGAAGGCATGAGCCTCGCGTTCCAGACCAAAGAGGCGGGCACCAAGGTCTGTTTGAATCCCGTGGAAATGAAGTACGATTACCCGCGCGGCGTTTCGCTTGATGCCTACGAATGGGTGCTCATGGACTGCATGCTCGGCGATCACATGCTGTTCATGCGCGAAGACAGTGTGGAGCTCGCCTGGTCGATCCTCACTCCCGTGCTCGAAGCGCTCGAATCAGGGAAGGGCGCGCCGCTCGCGCGGTACGCAGCCGGCAGCGACGGGCCTGCCGAGGCCCTGCGCCTGCTCCGTAAAGACGGCCGGTCGTGGAGGCCTTTGTGAAGGCTGATCCGGCCGTCCGGGTCTCGGTGTTCGATGACCTTGATTCTCTGAGCCGTGCTGCAGCTGATTTATTTCTTTCGGCCGCGAGTGATGCCATTGCCCTGAGGGGAAGGTTTAGCGTTGCACTTTCAGGCGGCGCCACGCCGCGGCGCCTGTACACACTCCTTGCTTCCTCTGTATATCAGAGCAGAGTCGCTTGGTCCCATGTCCACCTGTTCTGGGCCGACGAACGCTGCGTCCCCCCTGATCATCGTGCCAGTAATTTCAAGCTGCTTTCCGAGACGCTGCTGGGGCGCGTTTTTGTGCCGGAAAAAAACATCCACCGGATGCGCGGAGAAGCGGATGCCGAGGAAGCGGCCCGGGAATACGAGAATCAGCTCTCGCGTTTTTTCGGGCCAAGCTCTCTGCCAGCCTTCGACCTTATCATGCTCGGCGTGGGCGAGGACGGTCATACGGCGTCTCTCTTCCCGGGTTCTCCGGCTGTCCGGGAGGAAAAGCGCATGGTCGTCCCGGTGTATCTCGACAAGCCGAACTTCAACCGTATTACGCTGACGCTCCCCGTCATTAATCATGCCTCCCGCGTGTTTTTTCTGGCCGCGGGAAAGGCCAAAGCGGGCGTGATCCGCCATATCCTGGACGAGGGCAATTCCCGAGAATATCCGGCGGGTTTGGTTTGTCCCGAGGCAGGCACGATTACCTGGTTTCTCGATCAGGAAGCCGCCGGGAAGTCATGAAGCCAGGCAGAGCGGCTCTTTGTCGGGAAAGTGTTGTGAAGCCGCCGGAGGCGTTCTTTTTTGTGATATGATTACATCTATACCACGGGAAAGGAGGTGAAACAGGATGAAGAAGCCTTTAAGCAAGGATGCGCTTGCCAAAGAAGCGGCGTATTGGACGGTGATGAAACAGCTGGCGAAGCAGAATCCTGGTACCGTATGCCGCAAATGAAAGGGCTGAAAAAGCTAAAGTTGCTGGTCAGCAACGACGCCAAAGCAGCCCGATAGAGCTGGCGTCCAGCGTTCCGCGACGCCGGCTCTATTGCTTCACTAATCATGACGGCCGAAAGACAACGGTACCTGCATCGCAGGCCTTTATTATTTCATCATCTTTATGGCAACCACAAAACCCTTCGAATTTTTTGTTCAATGGCATCTCACGGAAAGCTGCAACCTCTCGTGCAGTCACTGTTACCAGGGCGAGCGGAGCAGCGAGGAATTGCCGCTCTCCGAGATAGCGCGCGGCGTCAATGAAGTGTCGGACATGATCAGAGACTGGTCCGAGGCGTACGGGGTGGCTTTTTCCTCCAGCATGAACATCACCGGCGGCGAGCCTCTTTTGAGAAAAGACCTTTTCGAAATCCTGGGTGAGATCAAGGGGCGGGGATTCAAAGTCTATCTGCTTACGAACGGGACGCTGATAAGCCGGGATTGCGCGCGAAAGCTTGCCGCTCTCGGGCTGGACGGGGTTCAGGTAAGCGTGGAAGGCCCGGAGCATGTCCATGATGCCATCAGGGGCAAGGGAAGTTTCGCGGCGTCAACAGACGGCATCGAGCGGCTGGTGGACGCGGGAGTGCCGGTGACGCTAAACGTCACGCTTTCGACCATCAACGCCTCCTCAATGAAAAAAATCATCGCTTTTGGTTCGCATTCGGGAGCCTGCCGTATCGGATTTTCGCGGCTTGTCCCCGCGGGGAAAGGCAGGTCCCTGCTTTCGCGGATGTTGACGAGGGAGCAGACGCGGGACCTCTATGAAGCACTCTTCGCGCTCGAGCTCAAAGGAATCGAGATCGTGACCGGCGATCCTGTCGCTTCGCAGATGAAGATAAAAACGAAGGTCGATGCCGGAAACGTAGCCGTAAGCGGCTGCTCGGCAGGCGTGGCCGGCCTGACCATCCTTCCCAACGGAAATGTTACGCCCTGCCGGAGGCTGCCCCTTGCTCTCGGCAATATTATGAAAGATTCCCTCCGGGAGATATGGACGATGTCGCCGGTCCTCGTAGCGCTCAGGGACCGGAGCAGGTACAAGGGAAAATGCCGCGACTGCGGACACTGGGCGCAGTGCCGGGGGTGCCGGGCGATCGCCTACGCCTACTCACGGTCTCAGGGTGAGGACGATTTTCTTGCCGAGGATCCGCAGTGTTTTATTGAGCGGTAAGATGATAATTTTAGTCCGCAGAGATTGCAGAAGAGGGCGCAGATGGCGACTCATGTCGATGCGCAGAATGAGAG
>DAIDTZ010000397.1 GCA_027456925.1 Nitrospirota bacterium | reverse complement strand
TCTCCCATTTTTTGCCGACGAGCATGGCTTCGAAGAAGCGCGGCGTTTCCACGACTTCCCAACGGGCCTCTTCCAGTTTTCCGTCCCGGATGACGATCTTGATGTTGCCGTGGCCTTCGACCCGGGTGATGTGGTGAATGTAGATGGTGCGGGTTGTTTTCATACGGATTCCTTTTTGACGGGATAACAGGATTGACAGGATTAAAAGGATGCAGCATCATGCGACATTATCCGATTTTATCCTGTTATCCTGTCAAAGTTACTTGACTCGGTCCATCGCCCTTCTTAGTGTATCCGCGTCTTTGGCGAATCCTCCGAAGCATTCAAGCCGGTCGAGCATCGTTTCTTCGGAAAACCCGTTCTTCTTCATGATTTCCTTCATCTGTTCCACATTGGCGTCCTCGGCAGGGCCCCGGCACCCCCAGCAGCCCATACGGCTGTTCGGGCACCAGGAGTCGCATCCGCCGCGGGTGATCGGCCCCAGGCACGGTTCGCCGATATCAAAGAGGCAGGTGTTCTCGTTGGCCTTGCATTCCATGCAGACCGGATACTTGGGAAGGACGACGGACTTGCCGAGCACGACGTTCGTCACGGTCTTTTCCACTTCTTCTTTTTTCACCGGGCAGCCGAAGATCCGGAGATCGACGGGGACGAACGCTTCGAGCGGCTGCGCCTGATCGTTCGATTCGACGACTTGGTCGCCGTAGACCTGTTTTTTCACCCAAGCGGGGTCCTGGAACCGGTTCTTCAGCTGGTTCACGCCGCCGAAGCAGGCGCAGGAGCCGAGGGCGACGAGCACCTTTGCAGTGTTCCGGATTTTCCTGAGGCGCTCCACCTCGTCGGCGCGGGTGACGCTTCCTTCGACAAAGGCGATATGGTAATCGTCGGCTTGTTCGGTCATGGCCTCGCGGAAGGCGACGACCTCCACGAGCGAAAGAAAATCGAGCAGCGTGGCTTCGTTGTTGACCATCTGGAGCTGGCAGCCTTCGCAGGACGACAGTTCGAGGAATGCGACCTTCGGCCGGGCAATGGGTACGCCGAGATAGGTGCGGGTTTTGTTTGGAGAAGATTGCATCAAAACTCCCATTTCTCACACAGAGCCACGAAGCCACAAAGAAAAACATTTATCTTTAAATCATACTCGGGTTTAATTTCTTTGTTCTCCGCGTCTCCGTGTCTCCGCGTGAGTTAACCGATCAGCGCGTGCAAAATCAGATGGCCTCTTTCAGGTTCATGACCGTCCAGTAGTCGAAGACCGGACCTTTGAGACAGGTGTAGGTGGAACCCACGTTGCAGCGGCAGCATTTCCCCATGCCGCAGTGCATGCGGCGTTCGAGAGACACGAACATCTTCTGCATCGGCACGCCCCGCTCCGACAGCGCGCCGCACACGAACTTGAACATGACCGGAGGGCCGCAGACGATCGCATAGGTATTGTCGATGAATGAGTCGTCCCTGCTGTTGATGATTTCCTCCAGCACCTTGGTGATAAGCCCGACCGGGCCGGTCCAGGACGGGTCTGCTTTCTCCATGATGATGTGGAGGTTGATGTTGTCCTTCTTCCACAGGTCGTACTGGAATTTGAACAACAGCCGCGATGGATCCTTGGCGCCGTACACGAGATCTACGTGGTCGAACCTGCTCCGGTGCTCCTGCACGTGGGCGATGGGAGCGCGAAGGGGCGCGAGCCCCAGGCCGCCGGCAATGAGCAGGATATCTCCGTTGTGCATGCGTTCCATCGGGAAATCCGTGCCAAAGGGGCCGCGGAGGCCCACATGCATGCCGCGTCGGGCACGGCTGAGAAAGGCGGTGAGGTTTCCCGCGGTCCGGATGCAAAGCTCGATGTCCTCATGATTGCTCGGCGACGAGGAAATGGAGAACGGCGCTTCACCGATTCCTGGCGCTTCCAGCATGATGAACTGGCCGGGATGGAAGGAAAAGTGTTTGCGGTCGTCATGATCGATGATCCGGATGCGATAGAGGTTCTCGTAATCCGTAAGCCCGTAGATGCTTGTTATCTCGGCTTTGTAAGTGTATTCGAAGCTGCCGAGGTCCGTTTTGCGCTGCCATTTCCTGGCCGGGATCACCTCATGGAAGGGAAGGCGATGGTCCATATCACGATTCCTCTCCCCGCACGCTGGCGATGACCTCAGGCGCCGTAATGCCGGCAAGGCAGGCCTCGCCGCACCGGCCGCAGCCGACGCAGAGCGATTCCTCGAAGGCTTCCACGAAGCCGCGGTGTTTGTGATAGTAGCGGTATTTGAGGCGGGTCGACCGTTCGGGCCGGAAATTGTGGCCGCCGGCGACCTCGGCAAAGTCGATGACGTTGCAGGAGTAGAGCGTTTTGCTCTTTCGCGCCCCTCTGAGATCTACGTTCACGGTTTCCTCGACCCCGTAACAGTAGCAGGTGGGACAGACGTTTGCGCAGGTCCCGCAGCCGAGGCATTTATCTCCCCATTGCTTCCAGACAGGGGATTGGAATTCCATGTCGAGGATCTTTGCGAGGTCCGACGTATCGATGTGTGCCGTAAATTTCCTGTTCCTCTCGGCAGTGACCTTCATGTACCGGACGTGGTCCTTTTCTTCCGGCTCGGAAGTTTTTACGGTCTTCAGAACGTTGTACGCAGTGGCGGAAAGGACCTCCAGGAAATAGCAGTCGCCGATGTCGGTGAGGAACAAGTCGAAGCCGTGGGTAACGCTGTCGGACGCCACGGACCCACAGAAGCAGAAGGGCTGGGGTTGACAGTCGATGCCGATAATGAACATGTTCATTCTTTTGGCAGCGTAATAGGGCATGGGGTACAGGGCGCTCATCAGGACCTTGTCGAGCTTGTTCAGGGCATTGATGTCGCAGGCATGGAGGCCGAAAAAGACGCAGGGTTTGTCGATGTTGTAATCGACGTTTTTTTGCCAGTCGTCTCCCTCCATCCGGAAGGAAGCCAGGTCTTCTTGGTAGGGAAGAAAGTAGCGTTTTGCGGGCAGTTTTGTCGTGGAGTAGCTCAGGCGCAGGTCGGCGAAGTTGGAGACCGGCTCGAAGGCATACATCGGGTTGCCTTTTCGGTCAATGCCGGACTCTATTGGTCCGACAGTGGCATTCGCCCGTGCAAGCTGGTCGAACAAAGTGCTCAACTCGTCTTTCTGCAGCACTCTGAACAGCATAATGCCCCTTCTCTGTTCTTGCCAATGGTCTTGATTGCAGTTAAATTATAGCATAGAAGTCCACGGGGCCG
>DAIDTZ010000396.1 GCA_027456925.1 Nitrospirota bacterium | reverse complement strand
GAAGGTCCCGCGCCATAGCATCAACAATGTGATAGCTCTCGGGATGGACCGAGCTCCCGTCGAGCGGATTTTGGCCGCCTCGAATCCGCAGAAAACCCGCGGCCTGTTCGAACGTCTTTGGCCCGAGCTTGGAAACCTGTTTCAACTCTTCCCGCGCTTTGAACGGCCCGTTCTGGTTCCGATATTCGACGAGATTCCTGGCAAGTTGAGGTCCCAGACCGGAGACGTACATCAACAGCTCCTTACTTGCCGTATTGACTTCAACGCCCACTTTGTTCACGCAATTGACGACCACGTCGTCAAGACCCCGTTTCAGCGCCGGCTGATCAACATCGTGCTGATACTGGCCCACGCCGATGGCCTTGGGATCGATCTTCACGAGTTACGCCAGCGGGTCCATGATCCTGCGGCCGATCGAAACGGAACCGCGCACGGTCAGGTCATAGTCGGGGAATTCTTCCCGCGCCGCGTCGGACGCTGAATAAACCGAAGCCCCGCTTTCGTTCACCATCAAGATTTGAATGGCGGCTGGCAGGCCGAGCTGCCTTATAAACGATTCTGTTTCCCGGCCGGCAGTGCCGTTTCCGATGGCAATGGCCTCAACATCGAATTTTTTGCAGAGATGCACGATCTTGTCGCCTGCCTCTGTCGTATTTTTCCCGGAAAAACGGGGAAAGATCGTGTCCGTGTGAAGAAGCTTTCCCTGCCTGTCCACGCAGACCACCTTGCATCCGGTGCGAAAACAGGGATCCACGGCAAGTACGTTCTTTTGGCCGAGCGGCGGCGCAAGCAGCAGCTGTCTCAGGTTTTCCGCAAAAACGCGGATGGCCTCGGCATCGGCCCGCTCCTTGGTCGCAACCCGCATCTCCGTTTCCATGGCAAGCGAAAGGAGCCGCTTATAGCTGTCCTGCACCGCGAGCTTGACCTGCCGGGACGCTGCGCTGTCCCCTCTCACGCAAAGAGCTTCAAGAAGCGCAAGCGCCTCTTCCTCGGGCGGCGTCAGACGAAGGATCAGAAAGCCCTCTTTCTCTCCCCGTCTCATGGCCAGGATGCGGTGCGAAGGGGCTGTGGCAATGGGCTCGTGCCAGTCAAAGTAATCCTTGTACTTGATCCCCTCCTCTTCCTTCCCCGTCAATATCCGGGTTTTGAACTGTCCCTTCTCCGCGTAGAGCTCCCGCATCTTCTGCCGCACGTTCTGGTCTTCGTTGACCCACTCAGCTATGATGTCGCGGGCGCCGGAAAGGGCGTCGTCAGCGGACGGAACGCCTTTTTCCTCGTCAACGAACGCCGTTGCCAGAGCTGCGGGGTCGCTGTCCTCTTCCTGCAGGAAGAGCCGCTGCGCCAACGGTTCCAGGCCTTTTTCCCGCGCGATCGTCGCCTTGGTCCGGCGCTTGGGACGAAAGGGCAGATAAATGTCTTCGAGCTCCGTCAGGGTCTTTGCACCAAGTACCTTCGTTTTCAGTTCGTCCGTAAGCGCGCCCGTTTCTTCCAGCGATTTGATGATCGCCTCCCGCCGCTTGTCCAGTTCCCGAAGCTGTGCCAGCCGGTCCCGGACAGAGGCAACGGCAACTTCATCAAGCGAACCGGTAGCTTCCTTGCGGTAGCGGGATATGAACGGGACGGTTGCGCCCTCATCGAGAAGAGCAGCGCAGGCCAGCACCTGTTTTTCCGTTATGGAAATTTCTGACGCGATTGTCCGGATATGTCCTGAGTTCATACTATTCCTTTATGCGGAGAGATAAGGCGGTTATAGTAACAAAAGAAGGCGGAGAAGTAAAGAAAGGTTACGCGGGCGCCAATAGAAAAGTCATTTTTTTGTAAAGAAAAATTCAGCTACGTAGAGCAGCAACAGCACGAACCAGCCGCCGAGGAGGATGAATTCGAGCGTCGCCCGGTAGGACACGCTGAAGTTTTCCGTGGCCATGGTGTAGACGTCTTCCAGCGTGTCGAGTTTTTCCTTGATTTCAATCTTCCAGCTGTCCAGGTGGAATTTTTTCGAAATGAGCGAATACAGTTTCGCGGAATACCAGTCCCCGATAAGTTTGATGTTGCGTTCCACGGCCTCGGATTCGAGGATCGACTGTGTCCTGATCTCGATGATCTCCTTCACGACTTTCCTGACCTCCCGCGACCTGATGATCGGAAGCCGTTTCGGGACCCCCATGAGGCGCAAGGTCTTTTCAAGCCGTTCATCGAGATCGTAGTCGAGGATCCGCGATTTCAGGAGCTGGAGATTGGCGATCTCAAAAAGCTCGATGTTGCTTTCAAAGTCGCCGGAGGAATCGAAGATGAATGCGCCGTCCCAATCCACGATCGTAATGTCGTCCTTGCCGTATTTCAGGTTTACCGACAGCGTGGCGCGAACCTCCTCTTCGTCGAGTGCGATCTTTTCATTTTTCAGGAACGCCGCGATCCTGTCCCCGTGCGCCGACAGGCACACCTCGGGGTCGCCGCTGTAGTCCGATATGCAATAGACGCTGTACTCTTCGTCGAACTGCGGGTCGCAGCCGAACTCGCCAAGGACCTTCCTGCATTCGTTAATGAGCGAACGTTTAAACTCCAGCGTGGCGTCCGCCAGGATGTCGCCCAGGTCCAGCGAGGCCTCGACAACGACCACGTCGGGCAGATAGGCCTTGACTACAAAAGACACCTCTGCGCCCTCGACCTGCCGTTTTTCCAGTTTAATGATTTTTTGCTTGGGGATGACGTCGGGGTAGCTCGGCGCGCTCTTTACCGTCTTGGTCTCCACCACGGAAGTTGCGTCAAGGTTCAAACCAGTCTCCCCGAAGAGAAATACGACCAGGTTGCCGGGGATTGTTTTTGTCTCACATTCCAAAATAACTCCTCTTTGTTTCAAGACAAGGCCAAGTCGGGAAAACTGACGACAGCTGACCACAACCATCTCTTTAGATTATAGCTCTTCGGGCGCCTCGGGTGAAAAGGGAAATTCACGATTTGTAAAGGCCCGACATCCGGAGAGTGATGGAGAAATAAGCCCCCATGCCGGCCCCGCCACCACGCCGCCGTCGATGCGGATGTCCGTGGGGAAAATAAAAGCGGAAACAGCTATTTCCCGATGGCTCGAAGAATCCCCTGAAGAAGGGCCGTGGGCGTGGGAGGACATCCCGGGATATATGCGTCCACAGGGAGGACCTGATCGACGCCGCCAAGTGACGCATAGCTCTTGCCGAAGATGCCGCCGGTGCACCCGCAGTCCCCGACGGCAACGACCAGTTTCGGCCGGGGCGTAGCCGTGTAGGTCCGACGGAGAGCGATCTCCATGTTTTGGGAGACCGGCCCGGTGACCAGCAGCATATCGGCGAACCGGGGCGATGCGGTAAAATGGACGCCGAACCGTTCACAGTCATAGATGGGGTTGTTGACTGCATGGATCTCGAGTTCGCAGGCGTTGCATGAACCCGCGTCCACCTGTCGAATGGCGAGGCTTCCCCGGAAGCGTTCCTGGATGACCTTCTCCAACTGCACGCCGATTTTCATGAGCTCCGGGTCGGTTACCGGCGGAAGCTGCTCGGTGACGATGCCGGTATGGAAAATCTGTTTAAGGATCCTGATCATAAGGCTCCAAACGAAAGACTACTGTGACCACGGATTAACACGGATAAATCCCCTTATCCTTAAACTGTGTTAATCTGTGTGCGCGAAGCGCCCGTGGTTTCATCAGACTTTTCATAAGTCGTTCCCAGAATAAGACTGATTAAAGCTCTTGTTGCACACGGGGAAGGCGGGAACAATGTTCCCATGGATGCACTGTTCGAGCCCCAGCCAGTTGAGGCTCGACGGATCTCTGACCATGCAGCGGTTGATCTCCCCTTTCGGCCCGGCCTGCAGCCAATAGAGAATTTCCCCGCGCCATCCTTCGACAGCCCCGAAGCCCGACGTATCCGGCAGAGGCTCGCTGAGCGGGGCGAAAATTTCTCCATCGGGAAGCGATTTCAATATCTCGCGAATAATGCGGAGGGAATCCCTGATCTCCTCGATCCTGACCCAGGCACGTGCGTGGACATCGCCGGAAACCAGCACCGGGATGGTCACGTTGATGCGGTCATAGGGCGGGAAAGGCTGATGTATGCGGCAGTCCAGGTTCAAGCCGCTGGCGCGCGCCACGAAACCGACCATGCCAAGTTCCCGCGCTTTCTCCGAACTCAGGATTCCCGTGTCCCGGACCCGGTCCTCAACTGAAGGGTTCTCATCATAGATGACCACGAGACGCTCCAGTTCCTCTGCCAGCCAGTCCGCTTCCCCGAGGATCGCCGCTACTCCCGCTGCATCGACGTCAACCAATGTTCCGCCGGGCTTGATGGTGTCCATCAGGAACCGGTGGCCGAAGAGCGCAAAGTTGGTGCGTACGACGGCCTCTTTCAGCCTCATGAAATGATAAAACAGGATCGCGAAAGCCACGTCATTGCAGATAGCGCCGAGATCGCCGAGATGGTTTGCGATTCGCTCCCGTTCGAGAAAGAGCGCTCGAAGCCACTGCGCCCGGTCCGGGGGACGGCACGCGGTCAGCGCCTCCACGGCATGGCAATAGGCAAGGCAGTGCGCAACCGTTGAATCGCCGGACACCCGTCCCGCGAGCCTCGAAGCGTCGCTCCAGGAGAGGGCCTCGAATCTTTTTTCGATCCCTTTGTGCACGTATCCCAGCTTTGCTTCCAGGTTGAGGATGTCTTCTCCGACGGCCTGGAACCGGAAGTGGCCCGGCTCGATGATGCCGGCATGCACCGGCCCCACGGGAATTTCGCAGACCCCTTCCCCCTCGGCGCGTATCCAATCGTATTCACCATAGACGCGCGGCAGGGGTTTTGAGCCGTCAAAGGACTTCCTGAGGGGCCAGGCGTCCTCGGGCCAGTCTTCATGCTTGATCCAGGGCCGCGTGTCGGGATGACCGATGGCGACCACGCCCAGGAGACTTTTCATCTGGCGTTCGAACCGGTACGCAGGAACGAACTTCTTCGTGAGGCTCGGGAAGGTCGGATCGGTTTGCGGGGCCAGGGTCTTGATAATGAGATATTCAGACTCTTTTCGATAACAGGCAAACACTCCGAATCCCCTGCCGTACGGCGTTTCATCGGCGGCCCATTCCGCGGCCAGCAGGGCGTACCCTTTTTTCAAGACCTTGGCCGCCTCGGCAAAGCGCTCCCTCGGCACGATGAGCGCTGGAACAGAAGAGGGGCATTGTCCTGCATCCTCTCTCGCGTCCGCGCCGAATGCCGTCACTATGGCATCTTTCAGTTTGCTCATTTCAAAAGCCCCACTGCCGTCTGGAACCATTCGGCAAGAAACTTCGGAATGTACAGACCCAGAACGAGGATGATCATCATGTGCAGTA
>DAIDTZ010000395.1 GCA_027456925.1 Nitrospirota bacterium | reverse complement strand
AATGGCCTTCTCATGAGAACGAAAATCCTTTGAGAAAAAATGGCTGCCATCCCCCTGCGCTACAAAGAAAAGATAATCCACATTGCCGGGATAAAGCGTGGCCAGGATCGAGCCCTCACCCGGGTTCGAGATCGGGCCCGGAGGAAGGCCTTTGTGCAAATAGGTGTTATACGGCGACTTCCGCTTGAGGTCCTGTGCCGTTACCGTCGTAATCCACGCCTTGGTGCCGTAGACCGCCGTCGGATCAGCCTGGAGTTTCATGCCTTGCTTCAGACGATTAAAATAGACCGCGGCAATAAGCTTGCGCTCCGATGGCACCTTGGCCTCTTTTTCTACGATCGATGCAAGGGTGATGATCTGGTGCTCGGTGAAGCCCAGTTCCTTTGCTCGGCTCCGATAACTGTCGCTGAAAAACGCTTTGTAGCGCTGGACCATCTTCTTCGGAATATCTTCCAGCTTGATGCCCTTCGGCAGGAAATAGGTGTCCGGGAACAGATACCCTTCGAGCGAATCGGCCTCGATACCGAGTGAATGCACGTATTCCTTGTTCTTGACCAGCTTGATGAATTCCTGCGGATCGGAGACGAGCGGCGTGCCGGAGAGCGTCCAACCGATCTGATAGAGGTTATACCCTTCCGGGATCACGACTTCGTACTCTATGATCTTGCCCTTGCGCAGGGCGCCAAGCACCTCCCACAGACTCATATTCGTGCTCAATCCGTAATACCCTACCCGCACCTTGCGGCTGATGCCTTCGAGCCTGCCGATGATCTCAAAATAACCGCGGTAACGGATAATGCCTTCCTTCTGGAGCGTCGCCGCGATCGTCTTGAAGCTCATGCCGTCGGTTACCTGGACTTCCTTCCAGGCCTTTTCTTTCGACGGAGGCACGAACAAGGCAAGATAGAAGTGGATGATGACGGTCAGCGCCGCAGTGGCGGCGAGGAACGACAGCCAGGGATTCTTTCTGATCCATTTCCGCGTTGGTCCCCCAATACCCCGTTGCGGCTGTTTTGCATCTTGCTGCCTCATAAATAGCAACCTCAACTTGTTTATCGTATTTACGATCTGGTCATAGCTGTCCGGACCGCAGTATCCCGATCAGGATCCACATGCCCAAAAGAGCTGCAATAACATAACCTATCAGGCCGAACATTGGCAAGCCAAAAAGCTTGGGGCCCTGAGCCGAGTGTATGATGATGGAAGACGCCACGATGATGGCCGCAGTAATGACGCTGAAGGACAGCCGGTTGCTCGACTTGTCTATGTCCCTGATCAGATGATGGAGTTCCTCGTGATGGATATTGATCCGAATCTCGCCGTGGGTAACTTTCCTGAACGTCGCCTTGATCTGTCGCGGCAAAAGCGCGAAGGCGTCGACAAATTCCGCCATGTTTTTTTTCATGTTTTGAGCGGCCCTGAACGGGTTCCGCCTGCGGCGCACGAGTTCCGCTACATAGGGTCGCGCCGCCTCGAAATAGTTGAAGTCAGGATCAAGCTGTTTCAGGATGCCTTCGAGGGTAATGAGCGATTTATCCATAAGGTACAGATTGGAGGGCAGCTTGAGACGATAGCGCAGCAGGATATGGGTAACACGGTCGATATAAGCGCCGAAATCTATTTGTTTCACCTGCATCACGTAGTAAGGCTCGAGGAGTTCCGCAAGGTCCTCCTTCATTTCCCGCTGAAACTGCTCGATATCGACGGACGTGTCGGACAAAAAACCCAGGTCCACATACTGCCGGACGAGAGAATCGTAATCATGGTTCGCCAGGGCGAGGAAAATGGACGCAAAATGCTCCATGTTCTCTTCGGTGACGCGCCCCATAATCCCGAAGTCGACGAGCCCGAGCCTGCCGTCGGCGAGCACGAAGATGTTCCCCGGGTGCGGATCGGCATGAAAGAAACCGTCCTGCAGCACCATCTTGAAAAATGCAGCGCCCCCTTTGCGGGCGATTTCCTTGCGGCTGTACCCTTCGCGGTCGAGACGCTCGTACTCATCGATCCGGATCCCCTCGATCTTCTCAAGGACGAGTACCCGCCTACTCGATAGATCGGTGTATATCCGCGGAACATACAGGACGCTGCTGTGATGAAAATTTTTGCGGAGTTGGGCGGCGTTGGATGCCTCGATAAAAAAATCGAGTTCCCGCTTGATGGTTCGCGCGAATTCGTCAACGATGCCCGGAACGTCGTAGGGGGCCATCTCGGGAATCTGCGCTTCGATGAGGTCGGCAAGCCACCTCATGATGCTGATGTCCCGCTCGATCGTGTGGACAATGTGCGGACGCTGAACCTTGACCATCACTTCGCTGTTGTCGTGAAGCGTGGCGCGGTGCACCTGGGCGATTGACGCGGCCGCCACCGGGATGTCGTCAAAAGACGCGAACAACGAACCGATCGGCGCCTTGAGGTCCTCTTCGATGATTTTTTTCGCTTCTCCAGAGGGGAACGGAGCAACGGAGTCGGTTAATTTGAGAAATTCACGGGAATAATCGATGGGCAGCATGTCCGGCCGGCATGCCAGGACCTGTCCCAATTTGATGAAAGTCGGGCCCAAATCCTCGAACATCAACCGCAGGCGCTCCGGCGCGCTTATCCGGTGAGCGAGCAAGGGAGGCTTTTTAAACGCGACAATTCGTCTGCCCAGCGAAAAGAACCGCTGCAGGCCAAGCTGTTCCACGAGGTGGCCGAAGCCGTGGCGGGACGCTACTGCAATGATTCTCCCAATCCGCGGAAGGTCACGGAAATGTCTTTTCCTGAAACCCAAAAAAGGCATTTGCGCTTAGGGACCGGGAGTTAATCCCCGCCCTTTCCGTTGCCTCCCTCGATTTTTGAAAGTCTTGCGGACAGACCCTGTACTTTCTTCTCAAGGCTTGCAAGGTCGTCGCGGGTCGGGATATTCAGTTTCTCAAATGCGGCGGCTATAGCGTCCTTGACCTTATGGTCCATGTCCTTGGTGCTCTCCTCGGCCTTGGAGACCCACTCCTTGACCAGCGTAGCGCCTTCGTTCTTGGAAAGCTCCCCCGCCTTCACCAGTTCGTCAACAAACTCCCTTGCCTTCTCCTGCGCTCCCAGCCCTGCCAACATCGCCTTTTTAATGACCTCAGCAACCGTCATAACAGCCTCCTTTTCCAGATGGTGTGCCGCACTTGTTTCTCTCATGCTTCCTTAATTATAGCATACAACGCATCGAGAGCGGCGTCCAGTTTCGCCGGATCCTTTCCGCCGGTCTGGGCCAAATCGGGTTTGCCGCCTCCTGTGCCGCCCAGAATAGGGGCCATTTGCTTTATAATCTGCCCTGCGTGGAACCTGGCGGTCAGATCCTTCGTCACCATTACAATAAGGCTCACCTTATCATCCTTTACCGATCCCAAGGCAAGGATCCCGCTTCCCAGCTTGTCGCGGAGCTTGTCGCCGAAATCACGCAGGTCTTTCTGCTCCATATTGTCCACGCGCTTGACCAGCACCTTGACGCCCTTAACATCCTTCACCTCGGACATCACATCACCGGCCTGGGACGACTGAAGTTTGTGCTTATAGTGATCGATTTCCTTCTCCAGACTCCGTACCTGCGCCGCCAGTTTCTCCACACGCGGAACCACGTCGAGATCGGCGGTCTTGAGCAGCTGCGCAATCTCGCGAAGGTCCTGCTCCTCGCGCTTGTACAGCTGATAAGCGCGGCGGCCGGCCACGGCCTCGATCCTCCGAACACCTGCGGCAACGCCGGCCTCGGAAATGATTTTGAACGAGCCGATGTCTCCGCTTGCGTTGGTGTGAGTTCCGCCGCACAGCTCCTTGCTTACTTCCTTGACCGTGACCACGCGCACCTTATCGCCGTATTTCTCGTCAAAAAGAGCCATGGCGCCGGAGGCAACCGCCTGGTCGATGTCCATTACCACGGTCTCGACAGGATGATTTTCGATGATCCGTTCGTTCACGAGCTCCTCGATCCGTTCCCGTTCACGGTCCGTGAGGGCCGTATAATGCGTAAAATCGAATCGCAGGCGCTCGGGAGAGACGAGCGATCCCGCTTGTTTCACGTGCTCTCCCAGGACCGACCGGAGCGTGGCATGCAGAATGTGCGTTACCGTATGGTGACGAGCGGTGTCCGCGCGGTCGTCGGCCTCCACCTTCGCAAGCACGGCGTCGCCCGTTTTGAACGTCCCTTTTTTTACTTTACCCTTGTGCACGATCAGGTTTTCAACAGGCTTGATCGTGTCCGTGACCTCGAACTTGGCGGCCTCGCCCAGGAGCTCTCCCTTGTCGCCGACCTGGCCGCCGGAGGCGGCGTAAAAAGGCGTCTGGTCGAGAAGTATCTCCACCTCATTCCCCTCGTGCGCCTCGTTCACCCGCTTGTCATCCTTAATGATGGCAATGATCCCGGCGCTTCCTTCGAGCGCTTCGTAGCCGATAAAGATGGGCTTTTTTATTGCCGCGGCAACGTCCTTGTACACCGGTTTGATTTTTCCTTCGCCGGAACCGGTCCAGGATGCACGGGCCTTCTCTCGCTGCTCCTGCATGGCGCGACGGTATCCTTCCTCGTCCAGCTCAAGATGCATGTCGCGCGCCATGTCCGAAACCAGGTCCAGCGGGAACCCGAATGTGTCGTAGAGCTTGAACAACACATCACCCGGGAGCATCGTCTGATTGGTTGTTTTGAGCTTGGCAACGGCTTCATTCAGAAGCGCAAGCCCCGCGTCGAGCGTTGTTGCAAAACGCTCTTCTTCGAGCAGCACGACCTTGGCAACGTGGTCGCGGCTGTAAACCAGTTCCGGGTACGCTTCTCGCATCTCGTCCACGACCGCACCCGTTAAAGTATAGAGGAACGGTTTGTTGATACCGATGAGTTTGCCGTAGCGGCTCGCCCTCCGGAGGATCCTGCGAAGAACATATCCCCTGCCCTCATTCGAAGGCAGCACGCCGTCCGAAATGAGGAACGTCATGGCCCGCAAATGGTCAGCGCATACCTGATAGGAGATGTCCGCCTGCGCATCTTTATGATAGGGAACGCCGGCCATCGCAGCGATCTGCCTGATGATGGGCTGGAACAAATCGCTCTCGAAATTACTTCGCACTTTCTGGACCACAGCTGACAACCGCTCTAGCCCCATGCCCGTGTCGATGGACGGCTTCGGGAGCGGCGTGAGCTTACCGGTCTCATCGCGGTTATACTGCATGAACACGAGGTTCCATATTTCCAGATATCTGTCGCAATCGCAGCCAACGGCGCAGCCGGGTTTGCCGCAGGACATCTCGGGCCCCTGATCGATGAGGATTTCGGAGCAAGGCCCGCAGGGTCCCGTGTCTCCCATGGACCAGAAGTTGTCCTTCTCTCCAAGACGCACGATCCGGTCCGCCGGCACACCCGCGATCTTCTGCCACAGTTCGAAGGCCTCATCATCGTCCTTATAGACTGTGACCCAGAGCTTTTCTTTTGGGAGCTTCACAACCTGGGTCAGGAATTCCCAGGCAAACTCTATTGCTTCCTTTTTGAAGTAATCGCCGAAAGAAAAATTTCCCAGCATTTCGAAGAAGGTATGATGCCGTGCCGTGTGGCCCACGTTCTCCAGGTCATTGTGCTTGCCGCCGGCACGCACGCACTTCTGGCTCGTCGTGGCGCGCTTGTAGTCCCGCGCATCCTCGCCGAGAAACACGCTTTTAAATTGCACCATGCCCGCATTGGTGAATAACAGGGTGGGGTCGTTTCTGGGCACCAGCGGCGAGCTCGGCACAATCTTGTGTCCGCGCGCCGCAAAATAGTCGAGAAACAGCTTTCGCAATTCGTTCGCTTTCAAGTCTTACTCCTCGCAGGAAATTAAAATAACCACAGATAAACACGAATGGACGCTGGTCGCGCGGGTTGCATTGATGTTCAGCCTGCCCCGGTGGTCGCCCCCGTGAATCAGCGGTTTCAATCAATGCCTTGCAAAACAACCCTGATGATGCTGTACGAAAATCCCTTCCGCTCCAAAAAACCGGCCAGCCGCCGGCGCTTTGTTTCCCGGTCAGCTGTTTTCATGAGGTTCAGTTTTTTCTCCGCTTCTTTGTACGCCGTCTCGGTCTCGGTGTCAACGCCGAAAACCTGTCCGAGCGCCTCTGCGATGACGTCCCGGTCGATCCCTTTGGTCCTGAGCTCCTGCTCGATCCTGCGTCTTCCGAACCCGCGAAGTCTGACCCGGCCTGATGCCCACTGCTCGGCGAACTGCCGGTCGTTGATATAACCCAGCCGCTTCATATCGGCGAGCACTGCTTCGACGACCGCTCCGTCAAAATCTTTTTCCTGAAGTTTCGTCGTGAGCTCGAAGCGGCTTCGCGGCCGATAGGTGAGCAGGCGATAGGCGGCATTCCTGGCCCGCATCAGGGCTTTTTCATTCAATTCCTCATTCGGCATTCTTCATTCCGAATTGCTTTATTTGTCCCCGAACCGGTCTATCTTAAATTCCGCGCCGCCCGGCTTAGCACTGGTTTTCCGTTTTTCGTCCTCTTCCCAGGCTGCATCGCTTGTGGACTGGATTCCCTTGACCTTGAGAGCGAAATCGTCGGCGTTGCTCGCAGACAGAAGCGCCTCATCGTAGGTAATATGCCCCTTTTTGTACAACATGAGGAGCGACTGGTCGAAGGTCTGCATGCCGTAATGGGTGATACCCGCGGCAATAATCGAGGGGATTGTCCGCGTTTTGGCTTCATCGATGATTGCCTCGCGTATCGACAGGGTGCCGAGCATGACTTCCGCTGCCGGCACGCGTCCGCTGCCGTCGGCCTTGGCAACAAGCCGCTGGGAAATAATACCCTTTATGACCGAAGCAAGCTGCATGCGCACCTGCTTCTGCTGGTAGGGCGGGAACACGGTAATAATGCGGTTGATTGTTTCGGCGGCATCCAGGGTATGGAGCGTGGAAAGCACCAAATGGCCGGTCTCCGCCGCGGTGAGCGCCGTCGAAATGGTCTCGAAATCGCGCATTTCGCCCACGAGGATCACGTCGGGGTCCTGGCGCAAAGAGCTCCTGAGCGCGTCGCTGAAGCTCAAGGTATCGCTGCCGATCTCGCGCTGGTTCACGATGCTTTTTTTGTCGCGGTGGAGAAATTCGATGGGGTCCTCGATCGTGATGATATTGGCAGTGCGGGCCGTATTGATATAATCGATCATGGCGGCGAGAGTCGTGGACTGTCCGCTGCCCGTCGTGCCGGTCACGAGGATGAGGCCGCGGTGCTCGGTCGCAATTTTCTGAAGCACCGTAGGTAGCATGAGGTCGTCAAAGGTCAGGATCTTGGCCGGCACCTGCCGGAAGACCATGCCGACGCTCCCGCGCTGCTGGAACACGTTCACGCGGAACCGGCCGAGGCCCGGCACGGCATAGGCCATGTCGAGTTCGTTCCGTTCCTTGAACTTGGTCTTTTGCGCGCTGTTCATGATGCTGAGCGCGATATTGAGCGCATCTTCCTGCGTCGTCCGCTTTTCGGTCTCGATCGGCATGAGCCGGCCGTCGATACGAAGAATGGGCGGCACGCCGACCTTCAGGTGCAGATCGGATGCCCGCTTTTCAAAAGTCATCTTGAGCAAATCATTCAGGTTCATTTAAGCCTCCGCGTGTTTTTCGGATTTCTGTGCCTTCGTGGTTTTTCCGACCTTATCCACGATAGTTTCTTTTTCCTTTAGCGCTTCTTTTGCCGGTGCTGCGGCTGCGGCCGCCGGCGCGTCAGGGAGGGCTCCCGTGCCCGGAAGACCGCAGGCCTGCCTCACTTTGAACTCGATCTCCTGGGCCATGTCCGGGTGGTCATGCAGGAACAGCTTCACGTTTTCCCGGCCCTGGCCGATCCTGGTGCCGCCGTAGGAGAACCAGGCCCCGCTCTTTTCGACAATATTTTTCTCCACGCCGATGTCGATGATTTCGCCGATCTTGGAAATGCCTTCGTTGAACATTATATCAAATTCGGCCATGCGGAACGGCGGCGCGATCTTGTTCTTCACGACTTTCACCTTCACCCTGCCCCCGGTCACATCTTCGCCTTCCTTGACCGCCGAGATCTTGCGGATGTCGAGGCGAACAGACGCATAAAACTTGAGAGCATTGCCGCCTGTCGTGGTTTCAGGGTTCCCGAACATGACGCCGATCTTCATGCGGATCTGGTTGATGAAGATGAGCGTGGTGTTGGATTTACTGATGGCGCCGGTCAGTTTCCGGAGCGCCTGGCTCATGAGCCTGGCCTGAAGCCCCATGTGAGCATCGCCCATCTCGCCTTCGATCTCCGCCCGGGGCGTGAGCGCGGCAACGGAGTCCACGATGATGACGTCGATGGCGCCGCTCCGTACCAGCGTTTCGGTGATCTCAAGCGCCTGCTCTCCGGTATCGGGCTGTGAGATAAGGAGGTCGTCGGTGCGCACCCCGAGCTTGCGCGCGTAGGTAACGTCGAGGGCGTGCTCCGCATCGATAAACGCGGCCTGGCCGCCGGCCTTCTGTGCTTCAGCGATGACATGGAGCGCCAGCGTGGTTTTGCCCGAAGACTCCGGACCGTAGATCTCGATGATCCTTCCGCGCGGCACGCCGCCCACGCCGAGGGCGATGTCCAGGCCCAGGGAACCCGTGGAAATTGCGGGGATGCCCGCCGGCACCTCTTCTCTGCCCAATCGCATGATGGAACCCTTGCCGAACTGCTTTTCTATCTGGCCAACTGCCAGTTCCAATGCCTTTAACCTGTCCTTATTATCCGCCATGTTCATTCTCCCTTCGCCGCCGCGCGGCTCGCCGTTATTACTTCAAGTGGGGGCAAGGATCAAGGGTCAGGGAAAACCGCTTTGGCTCTCCTTGACCCGTGCCCCTTGCCCCATGACCCTTTATTTTAATTCCACTTTTCCCATCTCCGTATACACCGCGCCCGATGGTTTGAGCTCGCTCTTCATAAGGCTGACTGCTGCCACGTCGAACCCCGACAGGCTGATGTCCTTGACCTCATCAAGCGCTTTAAGCCACTTGTCGCGTGACCGGATATACTTGATCCTGCCGAGCGTGAGGTGCGGAGTAAAGGCCCGCTCATCACGCTTGAAGCCGATTTCGCTAATCGTCTCTTCGACAGCTGCCTGCAGTCGGGAAAGTTTCTCGATGTCCCCGGAAAGTCCGACCCATACCACGCGTGCATTCTTCGGGTTCGGAAACGTCCCGATACCGCCGACTTCAAGCCGGAACGGGCCAATGCCTTCTGCAGCCTGCCGCAGTCCGTTCATAAGATACGGGATCTTCGATTCCGGCGTCTCACCCAGAAATTTGAGCGTCAGGTGAATCCCTTCCGGTCGTGTCCAACTCGCATCCACCACATTGGAACTCTTGAGACTGCGCTGAGCTTCGGTCAGCCCGGCCTTGATCTCCTCAGGAATCTCTATGGCGATGAAAGTTCTCATGAGAATTCAGGAGCCAGAAGTCAGGAGAAACGAGCGATTCTTTCTGGATTCTGGCTCCTGTCTCCTGACTCCTACCCAATTAAATATCTTCTCACCATATCGAGCGCCATCTGCGACGCCCGCATGCGGATCTGTTCCCTGCTGCCCAGAAGCCGGTATTCCGCAGTCGTTGTGCCCTGAGGAGTTGTAAGCGCGGTATATACCAGGCCAACCGGTTTTTTATCAGTCCCGCCGCTTGGCCCGGCGATACCGGTCACCGAAAGTCCCAGGTCGGTGCGGGCGGCCTGTTTGATGCCCTGCGCCATGGCAGCGGCGGCCTCGCTGCTGACTGCGCCTAATCGTTCGATCAGCTCGGCAGGCACGCCAAGCATTTCCGTTTTTGCAAGATTGCTGTAGACCACGGCCCCGCGCTCGAAGTACTCCGAACTGCCGGCGATGTTCGTGATCCGCGCCCCGATAAGTCCGGCGGTGCAGGATTCGGCCACTGCAATTTTAAGTCTGCGCTGCTTCAAAAGCGCGCCGACCACCTCTTCCAGTTCCACGCCGTCGACACCGTACACCGCATCGCCCAGTTTCTCCCGGATGGCTGATTCAGTCCGGTCAACAAGCGCCTGGGCCTGCTCACCCGAGGATGCACGGGCAATGATACGGACGTCCACCCCGGTCTCTTTCACCGACAAACCCACCTTCGGCTCGCTGCGCCGCAGGATGTCCTGGATCGACTGGTTCACTGCGGACTCGGAGATGCCGCAGGTGCGCAGCACTCTTCGTCTGATGAACGATTTGCCGCCGAAACGCTGATCGAGCGCCGGTTTGAGGCTCTCGCTGTACATGGCCCGCATCTCGAGCGGAACACCGGGGAGAACGGCGACAAAGGGACCGCCCTCGTCGATATAAAACCCCGGGGCAATCCCAGCCGGGTTTGGGAGAAGCCGCGTCCCGGCGGGTATCAGCGCCTGGCGATCGTTCGCCGCCAGCACGTCTTTCCCTCTTCCGGCGAGGCGCGCGCGGATGGCCGCAAGCGCCTCCTCGCTCAGGACAAGGCGCTTCTTCGTGATCTTGGCCACCACTTTGCGCGTGATATCGTCTTCCGTCGGACCGAGCCCGCCGGTGATGATCACCGCGTCAACCCGCGCCATGGCCCGCTTGAGCGCCTCCTCCATGTCCTTTTCATCGTCCCCTACAACCGTCTTGAAGGCGGTTTCGAGGCCTAGGAGCATAAGCTCTTCCGAAAGAAATACCGAGTTTGTATCGGCAGAACCGCCGGTCAAAAGTTCGGTGCCGGTAGCTATGATTTCAGCGCGCATGAATTTGAACCTCGTAAGCTCGTAGCTGATTGCTCATGGCTGATGGTTTTACCATGAGCCGCGAACTATGAGCAGATTTCATTGTATCATCGCTGCGCTCTGGCAGTCAACGAAAATTGGCTTCTACAACAGTTCGTACGCCCAGATCTTCCCGTCGCTTCGGACTTCTTCAACCCGCTTCACCAGCCGCTTCTTGTAGAGGTTCAAAAGCCGCGTGCCGCTCGTGTTCGCCTCGATCTTTTTTGCATCCGAGAGTTCTTTGGACGTGGCTTTCTTCTTTTTAACGATAAAATCAAGGGTGTCCCTGAGATAGCTGTTG
>DAIDTZ010000394.1 GCA_027456925.1 Nitrospirota bacterium | reverse complement strand
ATGCTGTACCCTGTCGGGAGTTTCAGCCCCTTGAGCGCGCTCGTCACGTTATCCATGATATGGGAAACCGCGGCCTTCTCACGGTAGCCGAAGACGTCGATCGTATTCTGCATGCTCTGCCTGGTCAGGAGCATCGGTACGTAGGAAGTCGTGGT
This sequence comes from Nitrospirota bacterium, assembly GCA_027456925.1. Classification (GTDB taxonomy): domain Bacteria; phylum Nitrospirota; class UBA9217; order UBA9217; family UBA9217; genus JAJYKN01. The sequence continues at coordinate 2,385 of DAIDTZ010000394.1, read as the reverse complement.
GGTCCCGAGGGCCGACAGCGGCACCTGGCCCAGCGGGGTCCGCACCGTAAGCGCTGCCATGCGGGCGATGCTGTCCCGGTCCGCGGCTTCGTACCTGGCGCGGATGAGGAAGCCGTCCTCGCCGGCGATCTAAAACAATCCCCACGCCATCTTGGCCGCAATTGCGTAAAGGACGACACCGATGACCTTCTTTACCTGATTTGTATTAAGCTTCTTGTGCATGAGCCATGAGCCCAGGATCGCCCCCGCGACTGATCCTGCGGCAGCGAACATCAGCAGGTTCCAGTTAACAGCCTCCACGGCCGCATGGCCGAAAAAACCGGAGATAGAGGAGAATACGACGATAAAAGCCGTGGTGGCCGACGCTTTTTTCGGATCAATGCCGAGCCAGACAAGTGCAGGCACGATGAAATTCCAGCCGCCCACGCCCAAGAGCCCGCCGAGATAACCCGCTCCGATGCCCAGACTGATGCCGGTCGTGAGTTCCTTCTTGCCGTCCTCCTGCCCCTTGGATTTCTTCTTCGGCTTGTAGAAAAGCATCATCGACGCCGCGAAGACAAGGAAGAGCACGAACAGCAGAATAAGGATGTTCTTCGGAAAGTAGCGCGTGGAATATGCGCCCAGGGGAGAAAAGATCATGGCGAGCATGATGATGGGAATGGCTGTGCGGAACAGGACGAGCTTGTAGCGAATATAGTTTGCCGAGGCAAAGGTCATGCTGATGGCGTTCAAGAGCAGGCCGATGGCCATGGCCTCGGTGAGCGGGACGCCGAGCCAGTAGAACGTGGGAATGACGATGAACGCAGAGCCCACCCCTGCGATGGTGAGCACAGTGGTGACGACAAAGACGAGGACGGCAGCGGCTAAATTGATGGTAAGCATGGTGGGCTCCTTTATACCATATCATACCCGCGCATACGTGTACGTGCTCACCGCAAAAAGGGCAAAGGACGCAGAGAAAGAAGGTTTTTCCAACGAACAGGGACTCATCCTTTCTCTGCGACCTCCGCGATAAATTCGGTCAGTGCATAACGGGTACGATTGATTTTCCTAGTTCCCGTTTGCCGAACAGGGGATGCAGAGCATCCGTCCGTCAGGCGCCTTTGTCAATTTGTCCGTGAAAACCGCTTCACCGCATTTCGCGCAGCGCTTGACCTCAAAGTTCCCGCTTCCCTTCTTTATGTCCTTATGGAATACCGTGCTGATATTCAGGAAATCAGCCTCGGGAAGCCCCAGTATCCGATCGACAAGAGGGTCCGTAATCGCGGCTGGAATATCCTGCGGCGGCACCCCCTTTTTCCTTTCCTGTACAAAAGGCGAATTGAGGGCTTTTTCGAAAAACTCGGGCTTCAGAGAGACCCGGACGGCCTTCCCGGTCTTCGCGTCAATAAGCGTGAAGGCCATTTTGCTGTAATAGAGCTTCTGGATATTCGCCTTGCCATAGGTGCATCCTGTGGCGGTCATGATCCCGTCGAGGAAACATCCGGCGGCATGTCCTTTGCCCGTCTCCGATTCCACGAAGAGCTCCTTATCTTTTGATCGTTCAACGCCGAGCGCCTTCATGGCAGCGAGACCGGCCCGAAGTCCCATCGGCATAGCCGGACACTTGTGGCCGTGAAACTTCATTGCAGTGTCAAAATACTCGTTGAATTCCTTCATGGCAGACCTCCGTTGTGATGCGTTGGGTTTACGTCGAACATTGAGCCCTGTAATCTCAACCGGGTTACCAGCCGTTCCACCAGCAATGGCAAATGACGAAAAAGCGTTTTTTGATCCTTCCTTTTTTGTGCGGCATGTTCCGCTCCTTCGATAGATGCAGATTCGCGCACTCCAGACCCATGAGAGGTATTAGAGCGCCTTCTTTATCGAAAAGGCGCCCCGCAGCTGGTTAAGCGAATAACCGACGGCCTTATCGTGCGGATACTCGGTCGTAAGCTGTTCCTTGACCTGCGGCGCAATCGTTTCCGGCGTGCCATGGCATTTCAGGCAGACAGCCTGAACCGGGATCGCCTTCATATATCGCATAAACTTGCCCTGGGGTTCGGTAACGATTTCAGCGTATTCTATCGTTGCGGGGTCCTCCTTTTGCGCACGAACCGCAAAATCGGCCAGCACCTTCTGCTCCCAGGCGTCCGGCATGCCAAGCAGAGGGTCCCGCGTCTTCAAGGAAACCCGCGTGACGCGCTGCCCGGTTTTGCGCGAAAGCTCCGAGGTAATTGCCGGAGCAAGGTCCTTGCACACGTTGATTGCCGCAGCAGGACCGTTTGCCGTCATTTCTTTCTGCAGGGCGCCGCCGAGTTTGGCGGACATTTCTTTGACAACAGCGCGGCTGTCTTCCTGAAATTTCGCAAGATCGTCCGCCGCCATCGCCGGACTTGCGCACAA
>DAIDTZ010000393.1 GCA_027456925.1 Nitrospirota bacterium | reverse complement strand
GGGCAATTGATAATGTGAGGCGGTTCCTGAAAGGAGAGGCGATGAAGGGCGTGGTGAAGCGGGAGGATTATATTTAACTGTTGAAAAAACGTTTTGGGTGGTTTCGACGGGCGCATCACGAACGGACAAATACAAATGATTTCTATGTTAATTTTGACAGGTTCGTAAAAAGTCTAATTTTCACAGGTCGGCACAGAGACGCGAAGAAAGACATCTTGAAAATTAGCGGTATTTCTCTTTGTGGCTTCGTGGCTTTGTGTGAGAACACAAATTCTTATGAGTTCATTAATTTTCGTTCGCTGCCTTTACCGAGTGTTTCTGGAGAGTCAGCGCCGTGTCAGCAAAGCAGCCGCTACAGGAAAAGTCTCCTTTGTTGTTCAGTTCAGCCCGTCTCAGCTCGCATAAGTGCTTCGGCACGTTATCCCCGAAAAGCTTGCACCGGATAAGGGCGTTGTTTTCTCCGGTTTCAAACAACCGGGACTTCTCGCGCGTGATGGTTGAGCCGGAGTAATTAATGGGTGCCGATACTGAATGATGCAAAAACCGCGGATGATGCATGGCAAGGGACCTCCGTCTTTTCTAATCAGTCATGGTGCTGTCTTCTATGGCTGTTACAAATAGCAAAATGCGGGCCAACTCATGTCAGGAGATTGAACTTGCTATAAATCAGAGGGTTAATGTTGGGAAGTGCTTCTGAAGAAGTCCGAGGTGAGTAAAATGAACGGTCTATTTTAAGCGGCACCGCTTTTTTGACGTGTCCTGATTTATGCTGAAAGGGCTTTTCGTATGGCAATGCCGAGGTCCTGGGTGGAAAAGGGCTTCTGGATAAAGCCGGCAGCCCCGCTCTTTAAAAGGTCGTTGATCCCGGAGAAATTATTATGGCTGTAGCCTGAGTAGAGGAGGATGGGGACGTGCTTATTGATCGTTTTGAGGGCGTGGAACACTTCATTTCCGCCCATTTGGGGCATGATGATGTCCAGGATGACGAGGGATATCCTGGCCTGGTGTTCGCGGTAAAGCTTGATGCCGTGGCTGCCGCTGTCCGCGATCAGGACCGTGTATCCCAGGGGGACGAGCATATCCTTGCACAAGTCCCTTATATGCGGCTCGTCATCGATGATGAGGACGGTTTCTTTGCCGCTGATGTCCATGGCCTCGGACCGGGCCTCGAGGGAGGCGTCCGTAGAAACCGGAAGATAGATGTTGAACCGGGTCCCCTGCCGCGGTTCACTGTAGACGTTTATATAACCGCCGTGGTTGGTGACGATGGAGTGGACGATGTAGAGGCCGAGGCCGGTCCCTCTCCCGACCTCCTTGGTCGTGAAAAAAGGGTCGAAAATCTTCGATTGCGTATCGGGGCCAATGCCCGTGCCGGTATCCGATACCGAGAGCTTAAGAAAGCCCGGTCCCTGGGCCGGCGCAAGGCTGCTGACGCCGGTCGCCGGATCGGCGACCGCGGTTTCCACAGTCAACGTGCCGCCGTCGGGCATGGCGTCGCGCGCGTTTACCGCAAGATTGATGATCACCTGCTGGAGCTGAGACGGGTCGGCCGTCGTCGTCGGGAGTGAAGCGTCGAGGTGCATGACGACGTCGACGTTTCTCGGGAAACTCGACCTGAGCAAATCGATGGACTGGTTGATCAGGTCGTTCACGTTGACCGGCCTTGCTTCCATCTTTTCCTTGCGCGTGATGGTCAGGATTTTTTTTCCAAGAGCGGCGCCCCGTTTCGCGGCGTCGTTGATCACGGACACGGGCTTGTAAAACGGGTCGTCTTCTTTCGTCATCTTCAGCATGATCCCGGAATAGCCGAGGATCGCCGTCAACAGGTTGTTGAAATCGTGCGCCATGCCCGCGGCAAGGGTGCCGATCGCTTCCAGTTTTTGCGAACGCACCAGCCGTTCTTCGAGCCGCTTCTTCTCCGTGATATCGATGAGGTAACCGTCAAAACCGGTAATACCGCCCGCCTCGTTGCGCTCTGCGTACAGGGAGAGCGCGATCGTGAGTTCGTCGCCGTTGCGCCCGACGGCCTTGTCCTCGAGGTGAAGCGTTTTTTCGAAAGCGGCCCGCTTCATGCACTGGGTCGCGCTTACCTCGCCGATCAGGATGTCGCACAATTCCGTCACATTGCCGAAGAGCTTCCGGAACCTGTCGTTGGATTCCGTGCTCGCGCCGTATTCGTTGATCCGGAAAATTGCGTGTTCGACCCGTTCAAAGAGCGACCGGATGCGCTGTTCCGACTCGATGAGTTTGTTTTCATTTTGACGCACCGCTTCGCACATGCGGTAGAACTCCTGCGCGAGCTCCCGGATCTCGTCCGGCGAGTGTTGAAAGATGTCCCGGTCCCCGGGCAGAATGCCGTTCTTAAACTGCGATATCGACGCGTGGAGGGACGTTACGGGCCGGACAACATACCGCCTGATCTAGTAATTCAGAGAAAGGATCGCAAAGATCGTAATGACGACGGAAACCGCAATCGTGGTGCCAACGATCGATGCAAGTTCCTTCCGGATCGTGGCGGAGGAAAGGGTTATGCGCACGAACCCGATGGTGGTAAGCGGGGAATTCTTAAAGGCTTTGAACATGATGGGGTCGTAAAAGTCATAACCGCCGGCCACTTTGACGGAGAAGGGCGATGACGAGACCTTGAAATGCCTGACGGCTTCCGGGTTCGGAAGGTCTTTGAGGCTGGTTAGAGGATAGGCATCGAGCGCATCCCAGATGTCCGAATATACCTGCGCCCTCAACACGTCCGGGGCCTCGATGATGCGGGACGCTTTCTTTATGAGGTTGAGATCTTCTTTCAGGAGGCCTTCCTCGGCGGCCTTGGAAAGCGAATAGGAGAGCGCCGTGCCCCGGACGACGAGGCTCTGTTCAGCGTTTCTGCGGTAAGCCGACGTGAAGAGGTAGGTGCTGAAGGCGCTTATCAGGATGATCGTGAGCGTTATAAAGACGGACACCCGTGTCTGAAGGGACGCCTTCACCTGAAACTACCTTTCTCGAAAGCTCCTCCCCCTCGAAGGGAGAGGAATCGAAGGCGGGGGTGATGATCGAGAAGCGGATCCGTATCGATTTTCCTGCCCCTTTGTGAAAGCGGTTTAGGGCCGTTCATTTGATGTCCCGAAGCGATATGACATTCTGCGATTTGAGGAACCGCTGTCCTTCCCGGCTCAGGACGAAATCGACGAAACGCTTTACCTTGGGGCTGGCGGACGCGGGGACAAGAAGGTAGAGGGGCCGCTTGAGCGGATAGCGATTTTGAATGATGGCCTTGATCGTCGGGGCCACGCCGTGCACCCTGAGCAGTTTTACCTTCCGCTTCCTGGCGCTCGTGATGCCCGTTGTTGCGAACCCTGCGGGGGTCTCCTCCACCAGTTGCTCCACGATGCCCGATGACGCCGCAAAAAAGGTGTTTGGGGATTTCACGGGATCCTTCCCGTTCAGGACGAGGGCTTTGGTTGATGCCTCGACGCCGGAGAGGCCCGTCTTCGTGCGGGAGATAAATACCTCGATCTGGGCCGGAGCGCCGTGAAGCTGGCTCCAATTGGTGATTTTTCCGGCATAGATCGACCGGACGGCGTCGAGGGAAATGTTGTCCAAAGGATTCGACGGGTGGACGATAAAGACCAGCGCGTCCCAGGCAACCTGGACGCAGATGATCTCTCCGGAATCGCGCGAATCCGGAACCATGCAGGAAGCGGCGAGATCGACTTTGCCGCTCTTCAGGTCCTCGTTGCCGACGACGCTGCCGCCGCCCCTGACGAAAACTTTTACGCCGGTCCGCCGCTCATATTCCCCGGCCAGCGCCCTCAGGTAACCGACATCGCTGATAGAGCATCCGCTTATGGTCAGATACTCATGGGAATGAGCCTGCGAAGGATAGAAAAGGAAAAGCGAGATCAGAACTGCGAGCGCCGGCACACCGATCACGCGGAGGGTGAAGTTCTGCTTCTTCGTTTCATGGTGTGTGCTGTCCGATTGCATCCATCCTCCCGCAACTGCGCTGACCGTTGATGATACCATTGATGCTTTTTGAAAAGCAAGAATATATTTTTCCTGAACATCGGGAGTCGCTTTTTGCGGCAGGAGCATGCCGGAATCAGGATATTCGCCAAAATTATTTATCATCAATCATGTAAATTTGCCGTTATAGAATCTCTGTTGCTTGAAACTACAAGTTGCAAAAATATTTTTTCCTCTCTACTATGGCACCGCGGTGCGAAATGCATCCCGGGAAAACGGCACGAACATCTTCCCGATCAAGCACTCAGAATGAAATTTGAAGCTTCCTATTTCCTCCCTAGCACCCCATCTCTTCCCAGACCGGAGGGATGGGGTGCAACTTAATTAAGATGACCATGTGCCCCGGTCTGTGGATGACTTTCCCCGCCGTTTCGTTCTGCTTTTCCACAGAGGGAAATAAAAATAAAACCGCTGCTTTCCTGTTTCCGGAGCCTTCGGCGCAGAAAAAAAGTGGCCTGATGTCCCAAAGGGGCGTATGATGCGGCGGAATGAGAGCGGCGTTCGCTTTGCCGTTTGAGCCTATGGAAAAGTTTATCTCAGTGATCATCCCGAATTACAACGGCGGCTCCTTCATCGGGAAATGCCTTGAGGCGGCATTTGCCTCGGACTATGAAAATTTCGAGGTGGTCGTTGTCGATGATTGCTCCACGGACAACTCCGTCGAGATCATCAAACGCTATCCCTGCCGTCTGGTCCGCCTGGAGAAACATGCGGGCCCCGGCGCGGCGAGAAACGAAGGGGCGAACAACAGCAGGGGAGAGGTGTTTTTTTTTACGGACGCCGATTGCCTCCTGCAGAAGGACGCTCTTGCGCGTGTGAACCAGGCGGCCATCGAACACCCCGGCACGGTCATCGGCGGGACGTACACGCCGCTGCCCTTTGACAATGATTTTTTTAGCGCCTTCCAGTCACTCTTTATCCACTATTCCGAAACAAGGAAGAAAGAACCCGATTACATCGCGGCCCACGCCATGATCATGGACGCGGCGCTGTTTTACGCAAGCAAAGGATTTCGCCGGCATGTTCTCCCGATCCCGGAGGACGTGGAACTGAGCCACAAGCTTCGCCAATCCGGTCATCGCCTGTTCATGGAGCCCGGGATCCAGGTGCAGCACATTTTCCGGTTCACGCTCATGAGGTCCCTCGCCAACGCCTTCAGGAAATCGATGTACTGGACCATGTATTCGCTCGGAAACAGGGACCTGCTGGCTGATTCGGGCACGGCCGCGACGGAACTGAAGGTGAACACCGGCTGTTTTTTCGTGAACGTCCTTCTTGCCGTTTTTTCCTTGAAAAACGGTTTTTTGCTTGCGCCCCTCATCTTTCTTTTTGTCATGAACCTGGCTTTCAGCAGAAAACTCCTCCTGTTGTTTTTCCGGACAAAGGGTACGCGTTTCGGCGTTCTCGCGGCTTTGTATTACGCCTTGGTCTATCCTGAAGCTGTGGGGGCTGGCGCTCTTGCGGGGATGGTGAAACAGGTCTTGATGCGGCGGGTGTAGAAAAGGGAGGCGGGTTCAGGTTTTTTTATCTTTCCTCTTGAACAGGTCCTTTGCAAACCAGAGCCAGAACAGGCTTCGAGCCGCCTTTATCACTGCCACGAGATCGTCCCGCGACCTGAGCGAGAGAACCCTCTTCATGATGAACGAGGGGCGGGAATAGAATTTCCGAAACGCCTTTTGCCTGAGGCCGAGGATCTGCTCCCTGGTCATTGTCCGCGGGATGAACGCCGCTCCCTGGTACGTATAGTCGGTCAGTTCCTCGGAGATCTCGCCGTATTCAGCCAGATGGTCGTAAAGGTATGTGCCGGGAAAGGGCGTTATGGCGTGGAAACTTGCTATGTCTGGATCGATCTCTATTGCCAACTCGATCGTCTTCAGGCCCTCTTCGTAGGTCTCGCCCGGGATGCCGAACATGAAAGGCGTCTGGACAACAAGGCCGACCTCCTTCGCAGCCTTCACCGCTTTTCGGATCTGGTCGAGGGTCGTTCCTTTTCGTATCGTGTTCAGGTTCTTCTGCACCCCGCTCTCGGCGCCGAAGAGGATCGCCCAGCAGCCCGCGTCCTTGAACGCCTGGAGCAGGGGCTTGTCCACCTGGTTCACGCAGGCTGATACGAACCAGGTAAAATCGAGCTTGCGCGCTTTGATCTCAGCGGCAAACCGCATTGCCCGGTCATAGTCGGCCGCGAGCGTGTCGTCCAGGAACTTTATCTCCCGGTACCCCTGCCTAAGGCAGTGCTCGATCTCCTTCATGACGTTCTCGATGCTGCGGTAGCGGATCCCGGTTGTTCTTTCTTTATCGAGCTGAAAACAGTAGATGCAGTGCCTGTTGCACCCGCGCGAGGTCATCATGACGGTTACGGGCTTTCGGCGGTACGTAGCCGGTGTGGGAATGTAAAGGTTCGGGTCGCCGAGGAGTTCCCGGGCTGGGAACGGAAGCGCATCGAGGTCCTGGATGAGCGGCCTTGGCTCATTCTTGATTATCCGTCCCTGGTCCCGCCAGACGATGCCTTGTACGCCTTCCGGTTTTTTGCCGGCTTCGAGCCGTCCGACTGTTTCGAGGACGGTAAATTCCCCCTCGCCGATTACGACGGCGTCGATGCTTTCCCCGGCGTCTTCAAGGCACTGCTCCTGAACTGCGATCGGATACGGGCCTCCCGCGCAGATGAAGGCCCGCGTTCCGAACAGCGTTCTCAATTCAATTGCCGTTTGCTTCGCCTTTTTCCATCCGAACGTAGTCGAATAGATGCCGATGAAGCGGGGCGCGAATTTCGCTATTTCCCCTATGAGCTCATCATGCCGAAGAAACGCGCCGTTCAGGAATATTACCTCGTGCCCTGCCTGCTGCAGCACTGCGGCAACGGACAGCGTTCCCAGGGGCTGCCAGTAATTGATCTGGGATGCGGCGGTCTTTGAAGCAAAGATGTCTTCCGGCACCCACGAGGGGATCACGAGCGCACATTTCATGATAGGGCGACCTCGCATTTTTCACGGCGCACAGGGGCCCTGCGGTTCAGGATCTTTTCGGCTGCGTCCATACCCGCTTTGATGGCATGGTCCATGTTGTAGTACTTGAACATCCCGCCCCTGCCGGCAGCGTGAAGGTTCGTGAATCCTGCCAGAAAGCCGTAGACCGCGTCGAGGTTCTTTCGGTAGCCGACCTCGAACAGGGGGTAGGCTTTGGGCACCCGGGTGACCACGCTCTCTATCACCTCAGCGGGCCGGATGTAGCCGAGCCGAACGAGGCTGTCGATTGCAATCGATACGAGGCCGTCGTCGCTCCTATTCCATATCTCGTCGCCTTCAAAACTGAAGAATTCCGTCACGAGGAGGGTTTTCCCTTCCGGCGCCATGCTGCTGCTCCAGTTCGTGGGCTCGTGGATCCTGCCGATGGGGATGTTCTTCTCCGGGATATAGATCCAGGTCTGGTTCGTGACGCGCGGCCGGTCGACCATGACGGTAACGATAACAATGTCCCTGAACTTGAGGCTTGCGGCCGCCTCGCGAACGTCGGTCGGCGCGGGCGGGTCCAGGAGGCTGATCAGCTTCGTGACCGGGATGCTTGAGATGAATTCGTTTCCGCCGATGGTGCGAATGCCGTTTTGGTCTTTGACCTCGATGCTGTTGATCGTGAACCCGGAGCGATGGATGCGTTCCACCGAGGTATTGAGGAACATTGAGCCTGATTGCCCGATTTCCCTGCTCAGCTTTTCGGAGATACGTCCGATCCCCAGCCGGGGGTACAGGAACTGATCGACGAGCGACGGAATGTCCCTGCCCTTGAGCTTGAAGAAAGCATGCATCACTGCTTTGGAGAGCGAAAGCCCCCTGATGCGCTGGGCGACCCACTCGGCGCTGATCCTGCTGCAATCTACGCCCCATACCTTCTCGCTGTATTCCTTGAAGTAGATGTTGAACAGCGTGCGTCCGAAGTTTGCGACCACCCAGTCTTCGAGGGATAGGGGCACGGGCTTCTTCACGAGCCGCTTGACCCGCTCCCATCCGTAGTTTGCGAGGATCCGAAGCGTGGTGAAGATGCCCATGCCGAACAGGGCGTTCACGGGTTCGAGGGGATAATTGAAATACTTTCCGCGAATGAAGATCTCCGTCCTGCGCGGGACCACGATCAGTTCGTCCCCCATCAGTTCCTTCACGAAGGCCTCGATGCGTGCGTCCTTGGTAAAGAACCGGTGGGGCCCCAGGTCGAATCTGAATCCGTCCCGTTCGACGGTCTTCGAGATCCCGCCGACAACGGAATCATGTTCGAAGACTGCCACCGTAAGACCTGCTGTGGACAGAACATATCCTGCTGAAAGCCCGGTCAGCCCTCCGCCCAGGACCACGATCCGGTCTTCTGTTTCCGTGCAATGGTTCCCTTCAATCATCCGTGCTTCTCCACCGTGCTCTTACATTAATTATAAGAAATTCAGTTCATCATTACCAGTAAATCGTGACCAAGGTCTGATTGTAAAATAGGGGGAAGTTGGTGGAAAATGATTTCACATGATGCATCGCGCTGATGGCGCCGATTAATTCAGGCGGAATCTTGTCGTGCTGGCCCGCCGCTATCAACACAAGGGCCTTTTTCCCTGGCGCGGCCTGAGCGTCGCCAGCATAGTAGGCGGGGTTCATGTACTCCCAGCTGTCGCGAAAACGAGAGGTGCGGTAATCTTCATCTGGAGTGGAAGCGCCTGGAACGTAATGATAAAAGATTCTCTTGTGAGTAGAGAGGTCAAGAAGAGATACGGCAACGGCCGGATTGACGGGATAGTTCTGCTGGGGAATGGTGACGACCTCAACGGCATCAACATCAAGGGTATCCAGGAATTGACCGGCATCTTTTAAATTAACGGCGCTCCATTGCTTCAAGAAAGGAAGATAGAGAAAGAAGCAGGTCGCGAGGGACGTTATGATAACCGAGATTACGATCATTTTTCTCAAATCCCTGTTTCGAAGCGCGCCAAGTCCCTGGGCCGCCATGAGCGTCAGCATGGGGAAAACGGGAAGGATGTACCGGACCCGCTTCAGATGAAAAAAGACGATCAAAAACGGCAACCAGACCACAACCAGATATTTCAGGTCACGCTTCCAACCGGCAAGGAAGAGGGAGATGACCGCGGCGACCGTGATAACGGGGTTTGTCTGAAAGAGAAAAATCGAGGCCCAGGTTTCTGTCCATCGGCCGAGACTCGGTCTCTGAAATCCGAACAGGAGTTGAATCTGGCCGATGACGACGTAGAGTTTCAAC
>DAIDTZ010000392.1 GCA_027456925.1 Nitrospirota bacterium | reverse complement strand
ACCGCGCACTGACGGCAGGCGCCCACGGAATGCATGGCCGGGTGCCAGCAGAAGTAAGGGAGGTCGAAGCCCAGGGACAGGCAGGCCTGCAGGAGGTTCTGGCCTTCCTTGACTTGATGGGGCTTATTGTCTATATAGATCGTAAACATTTTTGACACTGATTATCACTGATTTTGTATGATTAAAAAACCCTTTGGGTTATTTTTAGTTTTTCGCCAAAATTTATCAGGAGTCCTACTCTTATCCCTGTCGCTTTAAGATAATTTACTAGCTGAACCTCATGAGCTTTAGATATTGCGGAAACAGCTTTAAATTCGATAATCACCTTGTTATTGACAAGGATATCAGCGAAGTATTCTCCGACAATCTTTTCTTCGAAATAAACCTTGATTGGAGCCTGCTGGGCGACTTCAAGTCCTTTTTGAGGCAGTTTGAGCATCATTGCATTTTCATACACTTTTTCAACAAATCCGTGCCCTAATTGATTATAAACATCATAGGCGCAGCTAATAATCTTATCCGTTAAATCAGAATGTATATAATTGTCATCATATTTTGTCATAGGCAATCAGTGTCCTTCAGTGTCAAAGGATTTTCCACGGACATCTTTTCTCTTTAATATGCCTCTCGAAATCTTCCCGGAAATACTTTATCGCGCTCTGGAGCGGCTCGACCGCTCCGGGGGCCAGCGCGCAGAACGTGTTCCCCGGTCCCAGCAATTTGCAATGTTGTTCGAGGATCTCGATATCACCCGGCTGGCCGGCGCCTTCTTCAATTGAGCGAAGGATCTTTTCGAGCCACGGCAGGCCGTCCCGGCAGGGCGTGCACCAGCCGCAGGACTCCCGCGCAAAGAACTTTATCAAATTATGCACGAACCCGATCGGGCAGGTCTTGTCATCGAGCACGATCATGGTCCCCGTGCCGAGTCGGCTGCCTGCTTTTGCAACGGAATCATAGTCCATTTTTACATCAAGATGATCGGGGGTGAGGAAATCGGTCGACGCCCCGCCCGGTATTACACCGCGAAATGCATATCCGTCCTGCATACCGCCTGCGTGCTCCTCAATGAGTTCGCGTACGGTCACGCCCATGGGAAGCTCCCATATGGCTGGTTTTTTCACTCGACCGGACACGCCGTACAGCTTTGTGCCTGCATCATTGCTTCTGCTTAAGTCCTTGAACCAGTCAGGGCCATTGTTGAGGATATGCGGGATGTTCGCGACAGTCTCTGCATTATTCACGATCGTAGGTTTTCCGAAAAGCCCGCTTACCTGGGGAAAGGGAGGCTTTGCTCGCGGCGTCGCGCGTTTGCCTTCGAGTGCGTTCAAGAGCGCTGTTTCCTCGCCGCAGATGTAGCGGCCTGCGCTGCCGTGGATGCGGAGGTCGAGGCTGTATGTAGTGCCGAGTATGTTCTTCCCGAGGTAGTTGTTCGCATAGGCTTCTTTGATCGCCTGCTCCAGGCGCTTGGTCGCGAGCTTATAAGCCCACCTGATAAAAATAAAAGCCTGCTCCGCTTCAATCGCGTAGGCGCTTACGATAACTCCTTCGATGAGCTGGTGAGGATCGCCTTCGAGCAGCAGGCGGTCCTTGAAGGTACCGGGTTCCATTTCATCGGCATTCACGACAAAGTACTTCGGACGCCGCGCATCAGTGCCCATCGGCACAAAGCTCCATTTCATGCCCGTGGAGAAGCCCGCGCCGCCGCGGCCGCGCAGGTTCGACGCTTTCACGATGTTTTGTACGTCCTGGGGCGGCATGGCAAGGGCCTTGCGCACGGATTGGTATCCTCCGGCCTTCTCGTAATCCTTTACCGAGAGAGGCTCCTGATCAGGGCGTATGTTTTTTGTAAGTGGTTGCTCCATAAAAATTTCAAGGTTCAAAGTTCAAAGTTCGCAGTAAAGAAGCAGGTACACGATGATCCTATTTATATTTTTCCAGTATCCCGTCCATGGTCTCCGCTGTTACCGGTCCGTACAAGTCTTCATCCACCATTATTGCCGGCGCGCGGTCGCATGCGCCGAGGCACGAGATGGGAAGCAGGGTAAATCGTTTGTCCTCTGTCGTCTCGCCGAAGGCGATGCCCAGCCTGTTTTTGATGTTATCCAGCAAGGGGTTATATCCCATGACGTAGCAACTGATGCTGTCGCACACGAGGATCACATGCCGCCCAACGGGCCGCCGGAAGATAAAGCTGTAAAAGGTGGCCACGGCATCCAACTCGTCTGCCGTCATGTCGAGCATCGAAGCCACGTCTTTCATTGCTTCGTCCGACACCCAGCCTTGGTGGCGCTGAACGATATTCAGCGCATCCACGGATGCGGAGGCCTTCGTTGCCGCATGGGCGAGTTCCGCGTTTATGTCCTGAAGCTCTTTGTCTGAAAGCATCTTCCCCTACTCTGAACAACGAACGTTGAACTCTGAACTGATCCTTACCTGTCCAAGTCCGCCAATATAAAATCAATGCTTCCGATGATCGCCAGCAGATCGGCGATCATCAATCCCTTGCTTATTTTCGGCACCATCTGGAGATGGGGGAACGAAGGGGTCCGGATGCGCGTCCGGTACGACATTGTGCTTCCGTCGCTTACCAGATAGTACCCGTTGTTCCCCTTGGTCGCTTCGATTCCCATGAACGCTTCACCAGCCGGAATAACCGGCCCCCAGCTTACGCTCAGAAAATGATTGATCAATGTCTCGATATCGTGCATGGTGCGTTCTTTTCGCGGCGGCGTCGCGAGGGGATGGTCGGATTTGTAGGGGCCCGAGGGCATGTTGTTGACGCACTGCTCGATAATGCGAAGGCTCTGGCGGATTTCTTCCACGCGCACCACGCCGCGATCGTACGAGTCGCCGTGGATTGCGGTCGGGATATCGAATTCGAAATTCTCGTACCCTGAGTAGGGCCTCTTCTTGCGGAAATCCCATTCAAATCCGCAGGCCCTGAGTCCCGGCCCGGTCACCCCCCAGTCGATGGCTTCATCGAGTGTGTATTTGCCGACGCCGACGGTGCGGGCCTTGAAGATGCTGTTTCGCATGACGATGGCATCGTATTCCTTGAGCCGTGGAGGAAGGTACTTCAGAAATTTTCTGACGAGGCCGTCCCATCCCCTGGGCAGGTCCTGGGCCACGCCGCCGATCCGAAACCATTCCGGGTGCATGCGTCCGCCGCAGACCGCTTCGATGATGTCGAACACGCGTTCGCGGTCCGTTAACATATAGAATACCGGAGAAAGAGAGCCCACGTCCTGGGCAAAGGTGCCGTACCAGACAAGATGGCTTGCGATGCGGAAGAGCTCGGCCAGCATTACGCGGATCGTCTTTGTCCGCTCCGGCACCTCGATGCCGGCAAGCTTCTCGACAGCGAGGACGTAGGCGAGGTTGTTCATGACCCCGCCGAGGTAGTCCACGCGGTCGGTGTAGGGAATGTAGGTGTGCCAGGACTGGCGTTAGCCCATCTTCTCTGCGCCGCGGTGATGATAGCCGATATCGAGCACGGCGTTCCTGATCGTTTCGCCGTCGAGCTGGAGGATGAAGCGGATCAGGCCGTGCGTGCCCGGGTGCTGAGGCCCCAGGTTCAGGAACATGAAGTCCGTGTCCTCGGATTCGCTCTGCATGCCCCAGTCTTCCGGCTTGAACATGAGCGCTTCCTGTTCTGCGATCTCCTTTTCGTCAGGCAGACGGAAGGGACCCATCTCCGTTGCGCGTGCGGGATGGTCTTTCCGGAGGGGATGGCCTTTCCAGGTCGGGGGCATCAATATTCTTTTGAGATGGGGGTGGCCGTCGAAAATGACGCCGAACATGTCCCAGGCTTCGCGCTCATACCAGTCCGCTGACTGCCAGAGCGCTGTGATCGTTGGGAGCGACGGCGCATTGCCCGTCAGCGGCACCTTCACCCTGAGGTCTTCATTCCGGTCAAAGGAAAGGAGGTGGTACACGACCGTGAAGTCGCTTTTTGGCTGGTCCGGCCTGTGGTTCCGAACGCGTTCATCAATGGCGGTAAGATCGTAGAGCATTTTGTAGGGCTTCTCGACGCCGCTCTTCAGATGATGGAGCACGGCGCCGATCCTGTCAGAGGATACCCAGAGCGTGGGAATATTGTCACGGGTGGGCTGCACAGCGAGAATGCCGTCGCTGAAGGTTCTTTTTAATTCGTCGATGATGGGGTTGTCAGGGGTCATAGTTGGAAGGACTATTACAGTTCAACGTTCAGGGTTCAAAGTGAGATAAAGCGGCAATTACACAATAGGGAAAATAACTAACTCCGGACTTTGTGCCCTGAACTATGAACAGTATCGTCAAACTTCATCCGGCGATCTGAGGATCGTGGCCTTGCCGCGCTCCTCCCGCTTCAGGTCCCGCATGCACGGCATGTCGGGCCGCACGACATCCTGCGGTCCGGCCACCCAGCTCAAGGGCCGCCGTTCCTTGCCGACTTTCTCCCTCAGCATGAGGAGGCCTTCCATGAAGGCGTCGGGCCGGGGAGGGCAGCCGGGAACGTACACGTCGACGGGCAGGAACTTGTCCACGCCCTGGACCACGCTGTAGATATCGTACATGCCGCCGGAGTTTGCACAGGAACCCATGGAGATGACCCACCGCGGCTCCATCATCTGCTCGTAGAGGCGCTTGATCACCGGGGCCATCTTGATGAAGACGGTGCCGGCGACGATCATCATGTCCGCCTCGCGCGGCGTACCGCGCATCACTTCGGCGCCGAACCGGGCGATGTCGTACTTGCTCGTGAGGCTCGTGGCCATTTCGACGTAACAGCACGAGAGGCCGAAATTGAACGGCCAGATGGAGTTCTTTCTGCCCCAGGCAAGCATGTACTGGAGCCGGGTGAAGACCAGGCTTTTCCTGACAACATCTTCGACGGAATCATGTCCCGGTTTGGTTAATTGATAGTTCATAGGTCAAAAAAGTTCAATGGCAGGGCCTGCCCCGGCGCCTTCGAGTGCATCAGCGCGAGTGCGGGGGGGGGCATAGTTCGGCGTTCAGAGTCGGGTGCATGACCATCACTTTGAACTTTGAACCTTGAACTCTGAACTGTATCGTGCGAACGCCCCCCATTCCAGCGCTCCGAGCTTCCATATATAGACGAGAGCGGCCGTCAGGACGCCGATGAAGATCAGCATCTCCGCATAGCCCGTCCAACCGGTCTCCCGGATGGATACTGCCCAGGCGAAAATAAATACTGCTTCGAGATCGAAGATGACGAAGAACATGGCGATGAGGTAGAATTTGATGTCGAAGCGCACGCGTGCCGTGCCGGTGGATGCGATCCCTGATTCGTAGGGTTCGTTCGTTTGTCTTTCCCGGTGCCGCTCTCCCAGCACATAGGAAATCGCAACCATGGCTGTAATGATGATAACGACGGCTGCGAAATACACGCCGAGAGGCCAGAGAGCTGGTGCGCTTGTCATCTGTTCCGTCATGTTAAGAGAATATCACAGGGGAGAGGAAAGTCAAGCGCCTGGTCATTGCTGGATGAGCGAGTATGAAAATATGGTGTAAGCGATTGCGCGGCATGTGTCACAAACGGATTAACCGATTCTGCAATTCTTTCGCGTCCGTCCGAAAGGCGGAAACACAACCCCTGTTGCTTATAACCGGCTGAGCGGCGCCATTTAATATGATATGATCCCATACAGGAGAAGCAGTCTCGCTGCAGATTTTCCTTCGATTCGACGCTTGATAATGCGTAATTTTGCCTTGACTTTGAAGTGCTTATAATCTATATTATGCTCCGAAGAGGAGGAAACTATGACTAAGGCAGACATCATCTCCGAGGTTTTTGACAAGGTCGGCTTGCCGAAGCAGGATGCCGAGGAATTTGTAGAGATGATTCTGGATCTAATCAAGCAGACTCTGAAAGAGGGCGAGACGGTGAAGCTTTCGGGCTTCGGCAACTTCGTCGTTCGCAAGAAGAATTCGAGAAAAGGCCGCAATCCCAAGACGGGCCAGGAGATCGAAATCACCCCGAGAAAAGTCGTCAGTTTCAGGCCGAGCATGATTTTCAAAGAGCATGTCATTGAATCCTCAACAACCGCAGCAGCCGAGTAAGCTCTTCTACCGGATCGGCGAGATGAGCCGTTTAACGGGGCTGGAACCCTACGTGCTCCGTTACTGGGAAACAGAATTCCCGCAGATCAAGCCGGACAAAGGCCGCTCAGGCCAGCGTCTCTATAAAAAAAAAGATCTCGACATTATCCTCCTGATCAAGCAACTGCTCTATAAGGACGGTTTTACGATAGCCGGCGCGAGAAAGAAACTGAACGGAAAAGAAGCGCAGGATGCCGCAGAAACTGTCATTGAGACGGCAAAGCGGGAACTGAGGGAAATACTGGAGATACTGAAGTAGGTTTACGTAATTAAGTCAGCCAACATATCGGGGCGTGGCGCAGCCTGGTAGCGTACTCGCTTGGGGTGCGAGTGGTCGGCCGTTCAAATCGGCTCGCCCCGACCATTATAAAAAGCCTATGAATCGCATGATTCATAGGCTTTTTCCTTTTTGTAAAATAGTCACCATAAATGAACCTTGGCGCGACTTTGGTGCAACGGCCTCGTGCGTTTCTCCTTACTTTTTTTGCCCGTACAAATAACTTTCTCAAAATAGGGAAAGGATGCAGATTTCGATCGGCGTCGGACAGTGTTTCCAATATATCACAACATCAAGCATTCCGATGAGTACTAACCAAAGAGGTTCAACTTTTCATAGAATAAACCATAGTGCCAATCACAGATTCATTTTGTATCATTGAATTTTAAAAATAGTTTTACTTCAATAGCTTCATCCTGAACTTGTGGAGTTTTTAGTTTTTGCAATAACATCAATTTTGAATCTGTATTCTTTACAGCGCTGTTCGTCATATGCCCATAAAATAACCAC